>JAUHVN010000010.1 GCA_030425055.1 Actinomycetes bacterium
CGTTGATGCGGCCGCTGCGCACGTCGGCGGCGATCCGCTCGGTGACCGGCACACCCACGGTGCGATAGGCCACGACGCTGCGCACGCGGTGTCCGGCGTCCGCGAGCATCCGCGTGAGCACGGGCTTGGCGTTCTCGCTGCGCAGCGTGAGCACGTCGCGGGGGCCGGGCTCGAGCTGGATCATCTGCTCGGCCATGCCCGCCGCCGAGTTGTCGAGGTCGGGCACGAGGTCGACGCGGTAGCCGACGGCGGTGAGCGCCGCCGCGGTCGTCTCGCCGACGGCCGCGACCTTGGTGGCGGCCGGGATGACGGCACGGTAGGCGTACAGCACGTCGACGGTGGTCGCACTCGTGAGCGTGATCCAGTCGAACGAACCCGCCGCGAGATCGGCCAGGGCCTGCTCGAGGGTGCTCTGGTCTTCGGTCGGCGCGAAGTTGATCAGGGGCGCGACGACCGGGGTCGCGCCCTTGCGGCGCAGGCTCGCTGCGACGCCGTCGCCCCACGGGCCGCCCCGGGGCACGAGCACGCGTCGACCGACGAGCGGCTTGTCATCGGGGGGATGGTGGAGGCTGTGCATGGGGTCGACTCTCGTGGTACTCAGTCGGCCGCCCGCACGAGCAGCCGACGCGCGATGCGAATCGGGCTCGCGCTGTCGGCAGCATCCGCTTCATCGCACTGCCTGACCCTGAGCATACCCCGCGCCGCGCGCGGCGGTCGGGGCGACGTCATGTCAGGTCAGCGGACGTACGCGCGCACGGCCGCCCACACACCCGCGCCCACGGCGCCGGCCACGGCGACCACCGCGGCGATCGCGACGACCGGGCTCTGCTTGGTGAACTCCTGCGCCGCGTCGATCGTCGCGTCGATGCGCTGGCCGATCCGTCGGGGGAAGTTCGCCTTCTGCTCGATCGCCGCCAGCGCCGCCTTCAGCTCGGCGCGAGCGCGCTCGACGGGGTCGTCGATGCCGAGGGGAACACCTGTGCGGGGCACGGGAACGGGCGCCTCAGAGTTCATCGCGCACCTCCTTGACGTCTTCCGCGATGGATTGCACCGGGTTCTGCGACTTCGCGATCCGGCGGAAGCGCAGCACCCCCAGCAGCACGAGCAGCGCCGTGGCGACGAGCATCACGAGGAAGACGACGAGCGCCGACAGCCACACCGGCCACCAGGACGACAGGCCGGCGATGATGAACGTGCCGAGCACCGGGATGGACCAGAACAGCACGAACAGGGCGCCGGCGATCCAGCCCGCGCCGATGCCGGCGTCCTTCGCCGTGCGCGAGACCCACGCCTTCGCCGAGTTGACCTCGGCGATCACGAGGTTGCGGACGAGTTCGGGGATCTCGCCGATCAGCGTGAAGAGGCTGTCGTCGGCCTTGTCGCGGAATCCGCGAGGCGTTGTCATGTCAGGCCCCGTTGCGCTCGCCGGACTCGGTGGCGTCGTCGAGGGCGTCGTCGGCGGCGTCCTTCACAGCCTTGCCCGTCGTCTTGGCGGCCTTGCCCACCTCTTCCGCCGAGTCGGCGCCCGCCTTGAGGGTCGCGTCGAGGCGCTCCCCCGGCGTGCCCTTGGATGTCGCGGCCTTGGTGACCTTGACACCTGCCTCCCACAGCGTGCTCGGCAGCGCCATCGCGCTCGACTTGGCGAATTCCTTCGCCTTCGTCACCTGCTTCTGAACGGGATCCAGGTGCCAGAGCTTCAGCCACTGGGTCTTGATCTGCTCGTACCTCTCACGCCCCGCGCGAGTACCGAGTACGTACCCGACCGCGAGTCCGATGACGAGCCCTGTCTTGCCCCGCATGGGGTCTCCTCACGCTTGTCCGGCTGCTGGTCGTTACCCAGAGTAACGCCGCATTCCGATTCCGGCATCCACCCTTGACATTCAGCGACTTCGTCCGGTCGCTGCGGCACCGCCGCCCCACAGCGCACCCCGGCGCACGCGCTCGGCCTCGGCCAGGGCGTCGGCGACCACACGGGCCAGTCCGCTGCCCGACACCCATCCGCCGACGACCGCGACACCGCTCGGCGTGGCTCGCGCCTCGGCGCGGATTCCGGGCTGATCGAGCGCCGAACCCGGACGACTGAGGGGCAGGACGCGGCGCTCGGCGGCGACGAGGTCGCCCTCGTCGAGCGGTGCATCGAGCAGAGCGGATGCCTCGGCGAGTGCCTCTGCGATCACGTCGGCGTCGTCGCGGTCGGCGCCGGCGTCATCGGCGCGGTCGAACCACACGTGGACGATCTGGGCGTCCTCGCGACCCCACCGCGCGCTTTCGTGCACCAGTCCCGACGCCGCCCGGCCGCCGGGGACGACGTGGACGACCGGTCCGCGCGCGACCGCGTCGAGCGCCGTCGGCGACAGCACCAGGGTGACGGTGTCGCGGCGCAGCGATGCGGACTCGGTCGAAATCCCGGTGAGCGGGGTGAGGAGCATCCGCGCCGTCGCTTCGTCGGTGGCGACGATCACCGCGTGGGCGTCGTCGAGCGGCGCGGAGTCGTCCGCTGCGTCGTGTCCGGCGTCGACCGCCACGCGCCAGAGGCCATCGCCGGTTGCGGTGAGCGACGACACGGCCGCGCCGGTGCGCAGCTCTGCGCCGAGTTCGGCGAGGTGCGCGGTCAGCCGCTCGACGATCTGCGCCACACCGCCGCGCAGCGAGCGCAGCCCGGGCCGCTCGTGCGCGGCCAGCTGCGCGACGGCGCCGCTGAGGGTGCCGCCGCGGGTGAAGGTCGTGCTGAGACCGGGCGCCACGACCTCGACGTCGACGTCGTCGGGGTCGATCCCGAAGCCCGCCACCGAGGGCGGAGCCACGAGCAGATCGTGCACGCGCTGTCCCATCCGGTGCGTAACCAGGCGCCCGAGGCTGCGCTCCTGGCCGATGGTCAGGGGCGGTCGCAGCCGGTCGACGTACGCGCGCCATGCGCCGCTCGTGCCGATGATGCGGCGCACGTCCTCGGCCCACGGGTTCGAGGGGATGCCGGCGATCGAGTCGGCGGGCATCGGCGCCGCCGCTCCACCCGGAAGGCCGGCGATCCACTCGCCGTCGTCGACCGTCGCGACGACGTCGTCGGCCAGGCCCAGCTCGTCGACGAGCGCGTCCACGGCCCCGGTGCGCCCCGACCAGCAGGTCGCGCCGAGGTCGACCCGGACTCCGCCGATCTCGGCGGACTCGACGTTGCCGCCGAGCCGGTCCTGCGCCTCGAGGACGGTCACGCGCAACCCGACCTTGGCGCACTCGCGCGCGGCGACGAGACCGGCGATCCCGCCGCCCACCACCACGACGTGCGTCGCATGCGCGTGCGCCGCCAGCTCGGGCACCTCTTCGGGGACGTCGACCATCGCTCCATCCTCCCACCGGCACCGACCGCCCCCGGGTTGGTCGGACGACGCGGGGGCGTGGTCACTCGCCGAGTCGGGCGAGGATCGATGCGATCAGTGCGCGCACGCGGGGAAGCTCGACGTTGATCGTGGCCCACACCGCGTCGTAGTCGGTCGCCTCGTAGTGATGCGCGAGCCGATCGCGCATGCGCTTGATGCTCGACCAGGGCACCTGCGGGTGCGCGACGATCGTCTCCTCGCTGAGCCGCGCGACGTTCTCGCCGATCTTGATGATGATCGACTCGGCCGCGAGCCCTGGTGTATTCAGGTCGTCGGAGATGTACCAGTCGTGGCCTCGCTCGGCGAGCCGGGTGCCGTTGTCGCACAACCGCACGATCTCACGCAGCGACCGTTCGTCACTTTCGCTCACGCGGCCACCGCGGACCGGAGGATCGGGTGGTCGTCGGGGAGTCCTCCGTCGGTGATCACGTCCACCGGAACGCCGAGCAGTCGTTCAGCGGCGAAGGAGAACTCGGCGACCGTCAGCAACCCGACGTGGGGTGAACGGGTGACGAGGATGTCGAGGTCGCTGCCTGAAGTGTCCGTGCCCTGCGGGGCGGAGCCGAACACGCGCACGTTGCTGAGCCCGTACTCCGCAGCGAGCGCCTTCAGTTCGTCACGATGCCGTTCGAGCGCTTCGTGAGGCAGGAGGCGCATGGCCGAACGCAGTCTCTCGATCATCGCCGGCGACGGATTCCGCCGCCCCGACTCGTAGGCGGCGATGTTCGGCTGCGCAACACCGGTTCGCGCAGCGAGCTGCACTTGGCTGAGGCCCGCTTGCTCTCGCAGTTCACGCAGCGTCTCGCTCATATCATCATGATATCGAGCGGGTGAGTTCACCGGAAGGGGAGGGATGAGCAAGCGGCGGCGCCTTCTCGCTCGACGACGAACGTTCCGCCGACACCGCGACGGTCGCCCCTGGCAGACTGGCGGCATGACGCTTCACATCACCGGAGACGCCGAGGCGGACGCGCTGCTGCAGGACGACCCGTTCGCGCTGCTCGTCGGGATGCTGCTCGACCAGCAGGTCGCGATGGAGACCGCGTTCGCGGGGCCGCGCAAGATCCTCGACCGGGTCGGCACGCTCGAGCCGTCCGCGATCGCCGGGTACGACCCCGAGGCGTTCGCGGCCGCGTTCTCGCAGACCCCCGCCGTGCACCGCTTCCCCGGATCTATGGCGGGTCGCGTCCAGGCTCTGGCTGCGGCCGTCGACGCCGAGTGGGGCGGCGACGCGGCACGCATCTGGACCGACGGCGACGGCGCGACGCCGAACGGCGCCGAAGTGCTGAAGCGGCTGAAGAAGCTGCCCGGCTTCGGCGAGCAGAAGGCGAAGATCTTCCTCGCGCTGCTGGGCAAGCAGTGCGGATACGACGGCGACGGCTGGCGCGACGCGGCGGGCGCCTACGGCGAGGCGGGCTCGTTCCGCAGCGTCGCCGACATCACCTCGCCCGAATCGCTCGCGAAGGTGCGCGAGACGAAGAGGGCCGCCAAATTGGCTGCCAAGGAGAAGCGATGAAGCGCACCGGTGGGGACGTCGCCGAGTTCATCGCCGGGGTGACTCCGGCCAAGCGGCGCGAGGATGCGATCAGCATGGTCGACCTCGTGAAAGAGGTCACCGGCCTCGAACCCGAACTGTGGGGCACGATCGTCGGGTTCGGCGCGTGCCACTACCGCTACCCGACCGGCAACGAGGGCGAGTCGCCGATCGTGGGGTTCTCGCCGCGCAAGCAGGCCACGACCGTGTACCTGCTCGACGGCGTCGACGCGCACGCCGACGACCTCGACGCGCTCGGCCCCCATACCTCCGGCGTGGGATGCCTCTACATCAAGGACGTCGAGGCGGTCGACCGCGACGCCCTCAAGCGCATCGTCGCGAACACCGAGCAGTACGTGCGCTCGGGCGGCGGGCAGTACGCGCAGATCACGGTCATCGACTGACCGGGCCCGGGCACGCGCGGGCGCGCGTCTAGACTCATCTCGTCCCCGCGGACGGAAGCGCAGCCCATGACGACTCAGGACACGACCCGCCCTGCCGAGGTGGATCCGCTCGTCCTCGTCGCCCGCCCGCCGGCAGGTCGCCGCGCGGTCGCCTGGATCGTCGACTGCGCCGCGCCGGTCGCACTCCTCGTGGGCGCGGCCGCGGCTGCGGCATCCGGAAACACAGGGATGACGTGGCTCCTCGCGGTCGGAGCCTTCGCCGTCGTGCTCGCCGAGATCGCGCTGCTCGCGCAGACCGGGCGCTCACCCGGCGGCCTGCTCACGGGCCTGCGGACCGTCGATGCATCCACCGGGGTCGCCGCGGGCCGCTCGGCCGTGCGCGATCTCGTCACCGGCCGACTGCGCACCACCGACCTGCGACGCGGGCGCGACCCGTTCGCCCGGGCGCTCGCTCCCTACGTGTTCCCCGAGCCCGGCCCCGCACCCGAGACGGGCCCGATCACGCTTCGCGGTCGTGCGCCGAGCGTCGAACTCGACTCGGGCCAGCGGCTCACGCTCGAGGTGCCCCTCGTGCTGGGCCGCGACCCGTCGCCGAGCGCAGCCGACGACGATCTCTACCGGTGGCCCGACCTGTCGCGCACCCTGTCGAAATCGCACGCGCGGCTCGAATGGGACGGCCGGCTGGTGTGGGTCACCGACCTCGGCTCGACGAACGGAACGGTGCTGCAGGCATCCGGCGCCCCGCAGACGCTGCTCGCCCACCAGCGCACGCCCCTGCCGGCGAGCGCCACGCTCGAGCTCGGCGACCGGATCGTGACGGTCAGGTCGGCATGAGCGCCACGGCGATCAGGCATCCGCTGCTCGACGGGGCCGGGCCCGGCTGGGCGGCGACCGAGACACGCGCCGACGTCGTCGCGCTCACGCCGGGGATGAGCGACTTCCTCTCGCGCACCGTCGCCGACGGCGACCGGCCGATCGTCGTCAGCGGCGACCACTCCCGGATGACCCGGCCGCTGTCGGAAGCCCTGTCGGCGGTGCGCGGCCACTGGGTCGTACGCACGGTGGATGACGGATGCTACGACGCCCGCACCGGACGCCGGCTCGCGCGCCCCGAGGATGTCGTCGGGACCGGCGGCATCCCGCGTGAGGCCGACGCCCATCCGGCGTTCGCGCGGTCGGGAATCACGACACGGCTCCAGCTCGCCGCGACCGTCTCGACGCGGCACCGCGTCAGCCGGCCGGTGCGCCTGGGCGGAGTGCTCGAGGCCGCGGCGACCCGATTCGCGGGCACCGCACCGACGGCGTGGGGCCCGACCGAACCCCTCGTCGCCGCGTGGGACCGCGACGACCTCACCGAACGCACGCGGCGGCGGATGCCGCACGACAGCCGCTGGGCGGCGGTCGCGGCATCCGATTACCCGCTCGTCGGCACCCTCCACGTCGCGCGCACCGTCGAAGGCCTCGAAGAGACCACGCGCGTGCATGCCGATGTCGCGGGTGCCGGCGACCCGGCCGCGGACGACCTCGGCGAGCGCGCCCGACTGTTCCTCGCCGATGCCGCCGCGGTCGGGATGCCGCTCATGGGCGTCGCGCTGGCCGCGCTGGGCTCGGCCGACCTCGCGCGCCGCTGCACGGCGTCGCCGCCGCCCGAGCCGCTGGCGCTGTTGATCGGTCCGCCCGGAGTGCGGGCCCTCGGATCCCCCGCCGAGCGATGGGCCGACGAGCTCGGCGCGGCCCTGGTCGGCAGCCCCCGCCTGCCGGGGCTCGTCCTGACGCTCGGATCGGTCGACGGCGGCGGCTGGCGCCGGCTCGACGAGGTGCTCGCCGCGTTCGACCCCCACCGGGTCGCCGAACTGCTCGCCGTCGCGCCCGCGGCCGCCGCCCTGCTCGGGCGCGGACCGCAGGCCGGGAGGGATGCCTGATGGCCGACCAGCGCGACACCGTGCTCATCGAACAGGAGCGCCTGCAGCGTCAGCGCCTCGCCGCCGCGCTGCTGTACGGCCGCATCGACGAGCGGCGCACGATCAACGATCATGCGAAGCGCCTCATGGGTTCGATCATCCTCGCCGCCGTCGCGTGCGCCGTGTGCGTCGGCATCTCGTTCGTCGCCGATCTGCTCGCAGGGCAGGCGCAGGCCGCGCCGGCCGCCGTCAGCACCGCAGCCCCGACCTCAGGAGGCACGCCGTGACCGCCTTCACCCGTCTCACCCTGGCCGGCGCGACCCGCCGCGCCGAGGTCGTCGTCGCCGATGCCGAGCCGCTCGGCTCGGCTCTGCCGCAGCTGCTGGAACTGCTCGGCGAGGCCGGCGGCACGGTCGCCCGCCCGCTGAGCCTCGTGACCGCCGACGGCGAGCCCGTCGACATCGCGCGCACACCGGCGCAGCTCGAGCTGAGGGACGGCACGCTGCTGCGCCTCGTCCGGCTCGACGCCGCTCCGCCGCCGCCGGTCATCATCGACGTGACGGATGCCGCGGCCGACGCGCTCGAGATCCGGGCCGACCGCTGGGACGCGCGCGCTCGCATGGGCGCCGGCGCCGCGGCGATCGCGATCGCGACGGCGATCGCCGCCATGCTCGTGCCGTACGGCACTCCCGTCGCGGCTGCATGGTGGATGCTCGGCGGACTCGCCGTGCTCCTCGCGATCGCCGCGGGCCTCGGACTCGGCGGTCTGCGCAGCACCGCCACGTGCGTCGCGGCCGCCGCGGCGGGGCTCGTGCCGGCATCCGCCATCGCCGCGACGACAGCGGCGGGACTGCTCGAGGGATCCGCCGTGGCGCTCGCGGCGGCGGGGATCGTCGTGCTCGTGGGCATCGGGGTCGCACACGGCAGCCGCGGCGCCGCGGTCGGCGGGGCCCTGGGCGGCATCCTCGGAACTCTTCTGCTCGTCCTGCTGCTCGTCGGCGTGCCCCCCACCGCCGCGGCCGCCGTCGCCGCCGTCGTCGCGGGGTTCGCCACCGGCCCGCTGCCGTGGCTCGCGCTGTCGGCCGCGGGACTGACCGATCTCGACCAGCGCGCAGCCGACGGCGACCCCGCCGACCGCGATCGCGCCGACTCCGCCATAGACGACGCCTACGCGAGCCTCACGTGGAGCGTCGCGTTCGTCGCGGCGGCGATCGGCGTCGCCGGGGTCGCCCTCGTGCTGGCCGCCGAGCTGTGGGCCGGGCTCCTGGCGCTCGCCGTCGCGCTGGTGGCGGCGCTGCGCACCCGCGCCTTCCCCCTGCGGATGCAGGGATGGGCGCTGTGGGCGGCGGTCGCCGCGATCGCGGGCACGGCCGTCGTGCTGCTGAGCGGCTGGATCGGTGCGGCGGTCGCCGCAGGATCCGCGATCGTGGTCGCCCTCGTCGTGCTCGCACGGCCCCGCCCTCACACCCGCGCGCGCCTGCGCGGCTTCGGGAATCTGCTGGAGACCCTCGCGGTGGTGTCGCTGCTGCCGCTTCTGCTGGGCGCGCTCGGCGTCTACGCCGAGCTGCTCGCGGTGTTCGGAGGCTGATGCGGTGAGCCTGGACCTTCGCGAGCTTCCGGCGACGCTCTTCACGAGTGCCGCCGCGTCGGGTCGCGCCCTCACGGCGTGGGATGCCGCGATCCGCGGTCCGCGCTCGACGGCACAGCGGATCGGCGTGGTGTCGCTGTCGCCCGGCGCCGGCGCGTCCACGCTCGCCGAGCAGATCGTGCGCGCGGCCGCCGCCAGAAGGCGGGAACCGGTGCTCGCGGTCGACGTATCGGCGGATGCCACGGGACTCGGTCCGCGGCTGAGTATGCCCGTCACGGGCGCCGACGACAGCCGGTCCACCGCCCGCTCGTCGCGTGAGGCGCAGTCGGGCCTGACGACGGGCGACGGGTGGTTCGGCCTGCGGACCGACGCGAGCCGCGCCGCCGACGCCTGGATCGCCGAGGCGGCGCCCATCACCCGGTTCTTCGAGGTGTCGGTCACCGACTTCGGCGTGCGGCATCCGCTCGTCGACCTCGCGCCGTGCGCCGCGCTGTGCGACGTCGTCGTGCTCGTGGCCGACGCGCGCCGCGGCCCCGCCGAGGTCGCCCGCGCCGCGGCGCCCGCCATCGCGGCGCTGCCCGAGGCTCCCCGACCCGTGCTCGCCCTCGTCGACCATGCCCGTTCCGGCGACGCCGTCGCGCGCGCCTTCGCGGCTGACCCGTATCCGGTCGTGGGCGTGCCGTTCGACGCGGGGCTGCGCGCCGGGTCGGCGCCGCGCACCGCGCGCGCCCGCCGGGCGCTGCTGCGCCTGTCGGCGACGGCGGTCGGCGGAGAGTCGGTGCCCGCATGACTGTGCGCGTCGTCCACCGGCCCGCCCGCGCGACCGTGCCCGTCGAGCCTCCGGTCGAGATGGTGCTGGCCCCGCCCCCGCCGCTGGGCGACCACGCCGGCGGCTTCCCGCTGCAGTCGCTGCTGCCGATCGTGGGCAGCCTGTCGTCGATCACGATGATCGTGCTGCTGCGCAACAATCCGATCTTCGTCGTCATCGGCGCGGTCATCCTGGTCGTCGCCCTCGTGGGCGGCATCGGCATGGCGTTCACGGCGCGCGGCAACGCGGCCCGACAGCGTCGCGTTCAGCGCGAGCGCTACCTCGACTACCTCGAGACCGCGCGGGCGACCGTACGCGAGCGCGCGCATGACCACCGGGCGGCAGCGGAGCTGCTCGACCCCGAGCCGGCCGCGCTGGTGCAGATCGCCGTCGATCCGGCCCGCCGCTGGGAGCGCCGCCGGGGTGACGTCGACTTCCTGAAGCTGCGACTGGGCACCGCCGACCTGCGGGCGGTGCCGGTACGCCTGCCCGACGAGCAGAATCCGGTGCAGCCGTTCGATCCGGTCATGAAGGGCTCGGCCGAGCGGCTCGTGCGCCTCGCAGGCGTCTCCGTCGATCTGCCCGCGACCGTCGATCTCGACAGGGGCGGCCACGTCTCGATCGTCGGCGAGCACGCCGAGGCGATGACGGCGGTGCGCGCGCTCGTCGCCCAGCTCGCGACGCTGCACGCCCCCGACGACGTGCAGCTCGCCGCCGTCGTTCCCCCCGAGCGCCGCGACGCGTGGGCGGGATTCGACCTGCTCCCGCACGCCAACGGGCCCGCACCCGCCGACGGCCGGCTGAGCGCGCGACGGGTCGCGCCGACGCTTCCCGAGCTGCTAGAGATGCTGCGCGCAGACCTGCGCGATCGCGTCGCCGAGGCGTCGGCCGCGCGCCGCAGCGGACGCCGCACGCGCCCCGCCCGCCTCGTCGTCTTCGTCGACGAGGGCGCCGCGACGGCGACGGGCTTCCCGCGCCTGGACTCGGCGCTCGGTCTCGCCGAGCTGGGCATCACCGTCGTCCACGTCGTCGACGACCGGCTGAAAGAGCCGTCCGCCGTGTCGGCGCGCATCACGGTCGCCGACGGATCGGCCACGATCGAGACGCCCGGCACCGGCGAGCCGGCCGTCGCCGGCATCCGCGTCGACCCGGTCGACACGGCCCTGCTCACCGTCGTCGCGCGCCCCCTCGCCGGCCTGCGACTCACCCGCACGTCTGCGGTCGACGCGCAGACCGCGCTCGCTCCCGACGTCACCGAGCTGCTCGGCATCGGCGATGTCGACGACCTCGACCTCGCGAGCGCTTGGCGGCCGCGCTCGCCGGGCGACTTCCTGCGGGTGCCGATCGGCGTCGACGATGCCGGCACGCCGGTGCTGCTCGACCTCAAGGAGTCGGCGCAGCTCGGCATGGGTCCCCACGGCATCTGCATCGGCGCGACCGGTTCCGGCAAGAGCGAACTGCTGCGCACGCTCATCCTCGGTCTCGCGCTCACCCACTCGCCCGACGACCTCAGCATGATCCTCGTCGACTACAAGGGCGGCGCGGCCTTCGCGCCGTTCGCCGGCCTGCCGCACGTCGCGGGCATCATCGACAACCTCGCCGACGACCCGCAGCTCACCGAGCGCGCGCGGGCGAGCATCGCGGGCGAGGTCGTGCGCCGTCAGCGCCTGCTGAAGGATGCCGGCAATGCGGCATCCATCGGCCACTACCGCCGCCTGCGCACCGAGCGGCCCGAACTGCCGGCGCTGCCCCACCTGTTCCTCGTGATCGACGAGTTCGGCGAGCTGCTCACCGCCGAACCCGACTTCGTCGAGCTGCTGCTCACGATCGGGCGCATCGGCCGCTCGATCGGCGTGCACCTGCTGCTGTCGAGCCAGCGCATCGAGGGGGGCCGTCTGCGCGGTCTCGACACCTACCTG
Source organism: Actinomycetes bacterium (assembly GCA_030425055.1). GTDB lineage: Bacteria > Actinomycetota > Actinomycetes > Actinomycetales > Microbacteriaceae > Microbacterium. The sequence continues at coordinate 11,526 of JAUHVN010000010.1, forward strand.
TCGTACCGCATCGGCCTGCGCACGTTCTCGGAGTCGGAATCGGCGGTTGTGCTCGACACCCCCGACGCGTTCCACCTGCCCGCCATCCCGGGCTTCGGCTACCTCAAGGTCGACACGTCGGTCTACACGCGGTTCCGCGCCGGGTACGTGTCGGGTCCGGTGCCGGATGCCGCAGCCCCCGCCGTCGTCGTCGACGATGCGCCGGTCGTCGCCGAGCTTCCCGCGTACGACCTGCCCGATCCGGCCGACGATGCGGACGAGGCGCCCTCGGCGGCGCCCGATGAGCCCACGACCGGCCGCACGCTCGTGCAGGCCGCGTCGTCGCGGCTGGCGCGCGGCGTCGACCGCACCCGCCCGGTGTGGCTGCCGCCGCTGCCGCCGGTGCTCACCCTCGGCGCGGTGCTGCCGAGCGCCGAGCGCGAGGGCGGAGCGCTGCGGGCCCCGATCGGCCTGCTCGATGATCCGGCACGGCAGACGCAGGAGCCGTGGATGCTCGACCTGACCCGCTCGGGCGGGCACGTGTCGATCACGGGCGCCCCGCAGTCGGGCCGATCGACCTTCCTGCGCACGCTCGCGGCATCCCTCGCCTTCACCCACTCGCCGCGGCAGGTGAGCGTCTACGGCATGGACCTCACCGGCGGCGGCCTCGCGCGCATCGAGCCGTTCCCGCACGTCGGCGGCGTGGCGACCCGTGGTCACCGCGAGCGCCTGCAGCGCCTGCTCGAAGAGCTGACGGCGATGCTGGCGACGCGCGAGCGGCTCTTCCGCGACCGGGGGCTCGACTCTCTCGCCGACATGCGCCGCCAGCACGCCGAGGGCCGGCTGCCCGAACTGCCGAGCGCGGACGTCGTGCTGCTCGTCGACGGCCTCGGGGCGCTGCGCAGCGAGTTCGAAGAGCTCGAGCAGCCGCTCGGTCAGCTGCTCGAGCGCGGCGGGAGCTTCGGCATCCACGTCGTCGTGACCCTGTCGCGCTGGAGCGAGCTGCGCCTCAATCTGCAGGGGCTCGTCGGCACGCGGCTCGAGCTCAAGCTCAACGACCCCGGCGACTCGCAGATCGCCCGCAAGCTCGCGGCGACGCTGCGCGCGGACGAACCGGGCCGCGTGCTCACCGACGGCAAGTTGTTCGCCCAGGTCGCGCTCCCGCTGCTCGAAGAGGTCGACGGCGCCGACATCGGCGAGGCCCTCGAGCGCATCGCCCGCGACACGGCGACCCGCTGGGGCGGGCCCGGTGCTGCACCCATCCGCCTGCTGCCCGAAAACCTGCCGCCCGCCGAGCTGCCGGATGCGCTCGACGAGCCCGACGCGATCCCGATCGGTCTGCGGCAGGACACGATGTCGCCGGTCGCCCTCGACCTCGCCTCACGCGACACCCACCTGCTCGTGTTGGGCGACAGCCACTGCGGCAAGACGACGCTGCTGCGCGGCGTCGTGCAGGGCGCGATCGACCGCCACTCGCCCGAGGAGCTCGTCGTCGGGCTCATGGACAGCCGGGGCGACCTCGCGGCCGACATCCCCGACGCCTATCTCGGCGGGCATGCGACCAGCGGTGCGCAGGCGCGGCAGCTGGCCGAGTCGATCGCCGTCGAGCTCGCCAAGCGACAGGCCGACCGCACGACGCCGGGCCCCCGCATCCTCGTCGTCGCCGACGACTTCGACATCCTCGCGGCCGGTGGCGCCGAGCCGCTGCGCCCACTGCTGCCCTACCTCGCGTCGGCGCGCGACCTGCGACTGAACGTCGTCGTCGCCCGGCCGGTCGCCGGCGCGTCGCGGGCCATGTTCGACGTGGCGCTTCAAGGCGTGCGCGACACGGGCGGAACAGCGCTCGTCATGTCGGGAGACCGCGCCGAGGGCCAGCTTCTGCCCAAGCTGTACGCAGAGCCGATGATCGCCGGGCGCGGCCGACTGGCGCGCCGCGGCGAGCGGCCGACGCTCGTGCAGGTCGCGCAGTTCGCGCCCGCCGCGGTCGCGGTGCCGACGGCGACGCCGGATGCCGCAGCCGCGCCGTCCGTGGACGGCACCGACCCCGATGCCGTGCCCGCCACCCGTCGCGCGAGGAGGTCGGATGCCCCGTAGCAGCGTTCTGCTGACCGCCGAACCCATCGACGGCGACGCGATCGCGCGCGCCGCCGGTTCCGTGTGGGCGGCCGGCGACGGTCTCGACCCCGATGGCGACGCCTTCACGCTCCAGCCCGTCGACGGCGGCGCCGCGCTCCAGGTCCTCGCGGCGGGCACGCCGGTGCTCACCGTGCTGCGGCCCCGCATGCTGCCCACGCTCGACGAGGTCGCCCGCCTGCTGCCGGAGGCGCCGGCCCCGCTGCCCCCGGTGTCGTGGTGGACCGAGGCGTACACGCCGTGGACCGACGAGGGGCGCATCGGCGTGGCGATCCTGGATGCCGCGGCGAAGGCCGGCGGGACCGGCGCCGCGGTGCACCAAGGCCTCGAACGAGGCATCCGCTGAGCTGGCGTTTCGCGTCTTGTCCGCCGAATGGGGGACAAGGCCGCGCGCGCGACCTGGGTTAGCCTGGACGGACCTCGCCATCGGTGGCCGGCGGCCGATTCCGGCCGCACTGCGGAAAGGGATGCACGGGATGAAGTTCGCAATGGGGGCCGACACGCTCAGCGTGCTCGGGAAGGCGACATCGGGGTCGAGCGACGACCTGTCCACGCTGGTGCGCCAGCTCTTCGAGGCGGCCGAGCCGCTCGAGGGCCGGTTCCAGGGTGCGGGGCGCGCGGCGTTCGACCGCTTCAAGGGCCGCACCGACGCCATCAGCGCAGAGCTGAAGGCCGCGCTCGACGGCGTGCTCGCCGGAATCGGCGGCATGAACCGCTCGTTCCTCGAGGGCGAGTCGCAGATGGTGGATTCGACGCAGTCGCTGGAGTCGGGGTCGTCGTTCGACGCCGCCCGCTTCGGCTCCGGACGCTGACGGGAGGGCCGATCATGGCGAATCAGAACGACCGCCGCGACTACGACATCGCGGCATCCCAGAACGCGCAGGACAACTTCAACCGCGTCGCCGCGCAGCTCGAGGCGCTCATCGACCAGCGCGACCGCGACGTGCAGGCGGCCATGGCCGACTACGCCGCGGAGGGCGTGTCCGAGGACTACCGCGCGAAGGAGCTGCGCTGGAAGAACGCCGCCGCCGAGGTGCGCGGCATCATCCAGACCCTCCGTTCGTCGCTGGAGCGCAACGACGAGTCGGCGCAGGAGGCCCTCCGCAAGGCCCGCGCCGCCGTCGAAGCCATCGGCTGACCCCTCCGGCGCCGCTGACCATGTCGCGCTGGAGCATCGATCCCACCGGTGTCGCCGGTGTCCTCGAAGACGTCAACGTGCCCGCCACCGCTCTGGGCGAGGCGCTGAACACGCTCGTGCCCGCCCTGCAGGCCGGTGTGAGCGCCACCTATTCCGCAGCGATCTCGCAGGCGGTGCAGGAGTACTTCGAGGGCGAGGAGGGGCCGCGCATCGAGGCGATGAGCGAGCGCATCTCCGCGGCATCCTCGGGTGTCGTCGCGGCGACGCAAGCGTACGTCGCGGGCGATCTCGAGATGGCGGCCACCGCGCAGTCCGCGAGCATCGACGCGTTCCGCTCCACCCCGCTGCCGCCGGGGGTGCGCTGAATGCCAGACGCCATCAAGCCCGGTGAGATCCCGGGCGCCGAGATCCTGCCCGAGGTCATCGAGGAGCAGGCCGCGGTCATCACCGCGGCGGGCGCGAGCGTGCGCGACAACGGCTCCGACGTGCACGCGAAGTGGCAGGCGCTCGCCGGCGTCTACGAGGCCCCCGAGTCGGGTCTGCTGCTCGACGTGATGTCACCGGTCGGCACGCAGGCGACGACCGCGGGCGACAACCTGCAGACGCTGGGCCGCGCGCTGTCGCGGTTCGCCGATGACGTGCGGCCCATCAAGGCCGAACTCGACTCGCTGCGCGCCCAGGCGACCGCGTTCGTCGATTACGTGGTGGGTCCCGGCGTGCAGGTGCGCGAGACGAACCCGGCGTGGATCCGCAACCGCTCGCGGCCGGGCCGCGCCGACGGCAGCGGCGGGGCGAACATCCCCCAGTACCACTACGTGCAGAAGGAGTGGCACGAGCACCAGGAGTCGGTCGATCGCAACAACGAGCTCATCGCCGCCGTCAACGCCGCGCAGGTGCGGTTGTGGGACGCCGAGCGCACGTGCGCGAACGCCATCCGGGCGTTGTACGGCGCCGCGCCGCTGCGCGCCTTCCAGTCCGAGGACGACCCGCTCGGGTATGGCCTGGAGGAGATCCCCGAGGGCACCGAGATGCCGTGGGGTGCCGCCGTCGAGCGCTCGGAGGGGTGCGGAGAGGCGACCTTCAACTTCGTCGTCAAGGACTTCCTGTGGGAGGGCATCGTCGTCGGAGGCATCTGGGGAACCGTCGAAGGCCTCGGCACCCTGACGCTCGGGTACAACCCCGCGACCGGCGACTTCTTCTCAGGTGAGGCGTACGGCGCCGCGTGGGGCGGGCTCGGGATGCTGGTCGCCGGCAGCGTGATGAACTCGCCCGTCTTCATGCCGATGATGCTCGCCGATCAGGGCATGGAGGCGTGGGGCGGCGGCGGGTTCCTGCCGCAGGAGGTGCGCGACTTCAAAGCGCGCGCCGACGAGGTCGCCCTCGAGATGGGCAAGGGCCTCATCGCGTGGGACTCGTGGCAGGACGACCCCGGCACCGCGCTCGGCGAGTCGGTGTTCAACGTCGCGACGATCCTCATCCCCGCCGGCGCGGCCGTCACCGGCGTCAAGACCGCCGGAGGAGCGGCGAGCGTCATGGGGCGCATGGCGCGCATCGTCGACCTCGTCGACCCGGCCGCGTGGGCCTTCCGCGGCGCCGGCAGCGTGGGCAACCTCACCCTGGGCTCGATCGACAACCTCGTCGCGCGCCTCGACGGCACGCTCCCCCACTTCGACCCGCCGCACGTCGAGGTGCACACCGCGACGGATGCGGCATCCGCGATCGACATGCTCGACGACTGGGGAGTCGACCTCGGCACCGTCACCGCTCGTGTCGACGACGGCGTCCCCGTGCTGGAGTTCCCCGGCGGCGCCATCGAGCTTCCGACGGGCGCGTTCGACGACGCGCTCGGGTCGGTGCGCGGAGCGGACGGCGGCGTGGAGGTCCCCGCGACTGTGCGCGAACCCGAGTTGGTCGGCGCTGGCGGCTCCGGCGGGTCGGGGGGCACGGGTTCGGTGGTCGACTCCGGTCCGGTGCACGGAGGCGGAGGCTCGTTGGGCGACGCGCCGAGCCCGGGTGGCGCCGGCACCGACTCCGGCGGTAGCGGAGGCGGTGGCGACAGCGGCGATACACCTCCCGCCGGGACGTCAGCGAATCACGGCGGCCCGACTGACGGCGATGTCCCTCGCGATCCGACTGCCGCGCAGCCCGTCGCAAGAGCCGAAGGCCCACTGTACTCCGACGCCGAGGCGGGGCCCGGGTGGTCACGCGCGCCCGACACCGGATCGGTCGATCCCGATTATGGGAAGCGACGCGATGACAGTGGAACTCCACAGCCCTGGTATGCCGGCTCCGAGGTCGACAACCCCGATGTTGCGGCGCTTGTCGAAGATCCCTTTGCTCCCTTCGGACGCGACGCCGACGGCACGCCGATTGCCGATCAGGCGGACTGGAACTCGCGCTACACCTACCCCGATCACGCTGACGGCAGTCCCGGTGGAGTTCGTTGGCCGGCGAACGACGGCGCGGTCGCCGGCACGCGGGTGCATTACGACAGCGTCGAGGCCCTGACCCGCGACTACCCCGAGTTCTCAGACCTGGACCGAATCGGGGGTTGGCGCGGGGACTACCTGACGGTCGAGGGAACATCCTTCGAGCAGCGCGGACTCACTCCGGGGCACCGAGCGATGGAGTACTCCACGTTCGACCTGGCACCCAGCCTGCCAACGGGTGTACGAATCGAGGTCTCCGTCGTCGACGAGGCGCTCGGATTCCCCGGAGGCGGCTGGCAGATCCGCTTCTTCCGTGTCGCGCATGACGGCACACCCACCTACCTCAGCGTCGATGAGCTGATCGATCTGGAGGTCCTGCTGTGAACGCCAAGGGTTTGACTGCCGTAGCCGGCTGGCTCGCCGAGTACGGGCAGACGGTCGTCAGCACCGACCACGGGCTCGACCTCGCAGACGGCGAGGTCGAGCTGAGAGTGCGTCGCCGCGCCGACGGTTGGACCGTCCACAAGGTCTGGCGCGACCAGGACCGCGGAGTGGTGTTCGCGGCCTCTGAGGCGACGGACGTCGATCGCTACCTCGCCCTCACGTCGGCGAACGAGGTGCGCGCTCGACTCGGGCTCCCGCGCCTTCGCCACGGCGTGCAAACGGACGCGGATGGCATCGCGATGCCCGCCGAAGGCTTCGTCCTCATCGGCGATCTCAAGGCGGGGTTTGTCCTGACTCACGATGCCACGGGCCACGCATGGCGATTCGCCAGCGATATCGACGCGTCTCGATTCAGTCGGTACGCCTCCACGCCCCCCGACCTGTTGCGAAGGGCGATCACCTCGCCTCATTCCGACCTCGGAGATACTCGAAATCGATGACCACCGGCGAATCGGGCGGCTTGGTCGAGCCGAGGAAGTGCGCTTCCGCAGTCGGTAGCGAGGCACTCGAGTGATCGTGCTGTCGGATGCGTTCGAGCCATGGGCCGGACGCGTCGGGTACGCCGTGACCCGGGAGGACGACGCCGTGATCGTCGCCACCGAACCCGGCGGTGAGATCCGGTTCACCGTCCGCCGGTTCGGCGACGAGTTCCATCTGTCCCGCGCGGAGCGCGCCGAGGCCCCGCAGCCCGAGATGGTCTCGACGCAACCCGCCGACATCGAGCGGTTTCTCACCGTCCAGCTGGGGATCGACATGCGCGCAGCGGCCGATCTTCCGCGGCTTCGCCTCCCCTTCGCCGTCGACCGATGCGCACCCGGATTCGTGTTCGCAGAGATGAACAGCGGGTGGGCGACACTTCTCCGAGAGGAGAGCGGCCCGATCGCCGCGCGGTTCCGGGACTGGTCGATGCACCTTGCCGTCTGGTTCTCGTACTATGCCGAAGCCGAGCTCGCGGATCTGCGCAGCTCCTTGGTCGCGGAATCGGGGGCACCGGTCTTCGCCGGGATGACATGAGCGACCCGGAAGGCACCGAGCCGAGAACCTGGGAGCAGCAGGGCTGCGCGGTGTGCCGGCGGCAATGGGAGTCCGGTGAGCGCCCGCAGTTCGTGGCCGAGAGCATCGCCGACCGCAGCCGGCTCTATCGCTGCGACGTGTGCGGGACTTGGTGGTTGTCGACCGAGCGCTACGCTGTCGCAGTCGAAGAGCATGAGATCAGCGGGATGTACGGGGAGTCGCTAGGTGCCTGAACAGCGTGCGGACACCGCACTGGAAGTCGCCATCCATTCCGGGCTGACAGACTCGGCGAGCGCGCCCGCGCTCGACGGACTGCGGAGCCTCATGGCTGCAGGCTCGAGCACGGTTCGATACTTCGTCCGCCAGCATCTCCAGCAGGGCGAGCGGGTTCCGTTCGCCCTGCTCCGACGGACCACCGACGGGACGACGGTTCGGGATGAAGTGCTTCGCGACGTCGACGTGTGGGAACCCGACCGCAACGGAAGCATCGAGCGGGCGATCCGCTCACCCCTGGACTCCGATCTGGAGGAAGTGACGGCGGCGTCGGCAGCCGCCGTCGAGCAGATGGTCGCCGACCGCCGCTACCGCCCGCTGCCGTGATCGATCGCGACGAAGCACGCCGCCTCGTGACAGCGCTTCTCGACGAGGCGGAGCGGAACGGGGGCACTCCGTGCGTACTCGTCGGCGATGCGGTCGATTACGGCGACTGGTGGGTGCAGGGCTACCAGAGCCGTGCCTTCGTGGAGAGCGGCGACGTCCTGAGTGCCCTCGCCGGCAACGGACCCGTGGTCGTCCCGAAGGACGGATCCGACCCCTTCCACCTCTCCAGCACAGAGCCGGCCGAGACGCAGATGGCGCGACTCCGACGCGCGGAGCGCGAAGATGTCGAGCGACACCCGTTGAACTCCGATGAGGCACGGCGGCACGCAGAGCAGTCCCTCTCGGCATCGACGCGTGCCGACGGAATCGAGCGAGTCATCACCAGGACCGTCGAGGCCGGCGGGTACTGGGTTTTCTTCTTCCAGGGGCGGGACTACATCGAGAAGGACGACCTTCGCGCCATGCTGGCCGGCAACGCGCCGCTCGTCGTTCCCAAGGATGGATCCGCGTCCTTCAAGCTCGGCATCCACGAGGACATCGGTGGGCAGCTCGAGCGTCTCGCCGACGGCACCTACGACGCTTCCTAGCCGAGGAGCATCCGGGCCGCTTGGACGACGCTCTTGTCGGCGATCCAGCCGAAGCGACGCGCCTGGGGGCGCTGCGCGATGAGCGCCCGCACTCCGCCGCGCTCGACGACATGGCCGCGCTCGGTCGCGGTGAGGGTGGCGGCGGGGTCTTCGCCGGGAAGCGGATCGCCCAGGCCCGCATTCGAGCGCCAGATCGTGCCCAGGCACAGGACCAGGAAAACGTCGGCCGTGACCAGCGTGTCGAAGCGTCCGAGCGTCGACCAGCGGCCGCGATCCTGCTTGTCCACGGCGAACCCGTCGTCGCGGCGGACGGCGAACGCCACCTCCTGGTCGCCCCAGCCGTGCACGATGTCCGCCCCCGAGATCGGTCTGGGCATCGCGGCCCGCTCCGCCCACGCGGCCAGGATGTCGTCGTCGGTCACACGACGATTCTCCCCGACTGCCCCAGAGGCTGGCCACCTCATCGGGCGCTGACGAAAGGCTCGCCCTCCGCACGTGAGATGCTGAGGCGCATGCCCACCTTCCCCGAGTCGATGACGCGTCTCGAAGAGGTCGTGATCGACTCGCTCCGAGCGAGGTTGGGCGCGGCCGTCGCCGGGTTCGTCGTCGCGGAGACGCGCGATGAGCCGACGCCCTGGCTGACCCTCGAGTTCCGTGTCTTCGACTACCTGCCCGTCGTCTTCGTCTACGACCGTGGGCGGGGCGGCTTCAGCGTCGACTACGGGGCCCGGCGCATCGGAATGCAGGTGCCACAGCCGGCGACCGGGATCGCCAGCCCGGATGACATCGCCGAGATCGTGGACGCGTTCGCCGATACCGCCCGGCTGTGGGTGCCCGACAAGTTCCTCAAAGCTCGCGGCTACCTCAAGTAGCGCGGCTGACGGCGGCCCGAAGTCCGCAGAATGTCACGTACTCCGCAGAATTCCGCACGAATCCTGCGAGGTTGGCGCGATTCTGCGAAGTCGAGGAAGGATGCCGCTACGCGCGCAGCGCGGCGTCGACCGCGGCATCCGCGTGGATGCGAGTGGTCGGGAAGACCGGCACCGGGCTGTCGGCGGCGGACACCAGCAGCTCGATCTCGGTGCAGCCGAGGATGACGCCCTGCGCGCCGGCATCCACGAGGCGGGCGATCACCGCGCGGTACACATCGCGCGAGGCATCCGACACGATGCCCTGGACGAGCTCGTCGTAGATGACGCGGTGCACGAGCGCGCGGTCGTCGTCACCGGGCACCAGCACGTCGATGCCGCGGGAGCGAAGGCGCTCGCGGTAGAAGTCCTGCTCCATCGTGAACGCGGTGCCCAGCAGCCCGACCCGATCCAGGCCCGCGGCGGTGATCGCGTCGGCGGTCGCATCGGCGATGTGCAGCACCGGGATCGCGACCGCAGCCTCGATCGCATCGACGACCTTGTGCATCGTGTTGGTGCAGAGCACGATCAGCTCGGCACCGCCCGCCTGAAGTGCCTGCGCCCGGCCCGCGAGCATCCGTCCCGCTTCGTCCCACCGCCCCTCGGACTGAAGGCGCTCGACCTCGGCGAAGTCGACCGAGTCGAGCAGGATGCGGGCCGAGTGCACTCCACCGAGGCGTTCGCGCACGCGCTCGTTGGCGAGCCGGTAGTACTCGATCGACGACTCCCAGCTCATGCCGCCGAGCATGCCGATGACGCGCACGTCAGACCCCGGGCAGCCGCTCCGCGAGATAGGCGTCGAGGCCCTCGAGCGGCACGCGCTCCTGGCCCATCGTGTCGCGGTCGCGCACGGTGACGGCGTGGTCGTCGAGCGAGTCGAAGTCGACCGTGACGCAGAACGGCGTGCCGATCTCGTCCTGCCGGCGGTACCGGCGGCCGATGGCACCGGCGTCGTCGAAGTCGACCGTCCACCGGCCGCGCAGCGCGTCGGCGGTCTCGCGGGCCAGCGGCGACAGGCGCTCGTTGCGGCTCAGCGGCAGCACGGCCACCTTCACCGGCGCGAGGCGCGGGTCGAGCTTGAGCACGGTGCGGGTGTCGGTGCCGCCCTTCGCGTTGGGCGCCTGCTCCTCGTGGTACGAGTCGACGAGGAACGCCATCATCGCGCGCGTCAGGCCGAACGACGGCTCGATGACGTACGGCGTGTAGGTCTCGCCCGAGGCCTGGTCGAAGTACGACAGCTTCTGACCGGATGCCTCGGCGTGCCGCGACAGGTCGTAGTCGGTGCGGTTGGCGACTCCCATGAGCTCGCCCCACTCCTTGCCCGAGAAGCCGAACCGGTACTCGAGGTCGATCGTGCCGTCGGAGTAGTGGGCGCGCTCGTCTTCGGGCACGTCGAAGCGCCGCAGGTTCGCCTCGTCGATGCCGAGGTCGGTGAACCAGTTCCAGCACTCCTCGACCCAGTGCTCGAACCACTGCTGCGCATCGGCGGGCGGAACGAAGTACTCGATCTCCATCTGTTCGAACTCGCGCGTGCGGAAGATGAAGTTGCCGGGCGTGATCTCGTTGCGGAACGCCTTGCCGACCTGGCCGACGCCGAACGGCGGCTTCTTGCGGCTCGCGGTGAGCACGTTCGTGAAGTTGACGAAGATGCCCTGCGCGGTCTCAGGGCGCAGGTAGTGCAGGCCCGACTCGTCGTCGACGACGCCGAGGTAGGTCTTCACGAGTCCCGAGAACGCCTTGGGCTCGGTGTACTGCCCCTTCGTGCCGCAGTTCGGGCACGGCACGTCGGCGAGGCCGTTCTCGGCCTTGCGTCCCTTGCGGGCCTCGAAGTCCTCGATGAGGTTGTCGGCGCGGAAGCGCTTGTGGCAGCTCAGGCACTCGACGAGCGGGTCGGTGAACGTCTCGACGTGACCGGATGCCTCCCACACGCGCGTCGGCAGGATCACCGACGAGTCCAGGCCCACCATGTCGCCGCGGCCGCGCACGAAGTTCTGCCACCACTGGCGGCGGATGTTCTCCTTGAGCTCGGTGCCCAGGGGTCCGTAATCCCACGCCGAGCGCGATCCGCCGTAGATCTCACCCGCTTGGAACACGAACCCGCGGTGACGGGCGAGGGCGATGACTTTGTCGAGGCGGGACTGCTCGGCCACGGTGGCTCCAATGGTCGGGAGAGGTCGCGGATGTCGCGGGAAAGCCGCGGGTCGCGGCATCCGTCGATTCTATCGGCCACACTCCGCGTCCCACTCTCGACCGCCCGCGTCCCAGTCCTCGTCGCGCACGTCCCGATAACGGTCGACAGGAGACCCTGTCGTGAACCGGAAGTGGGACACGGTCACCTCACGGATCCTCACGGAGCCTCGCGCAGCGCGTGGCGGTCGAGGTCGCCGACGGCGGTGTGCCCCGAGAGGCCGAGGGTGATGTCGAGCTCGGCGAGCACGTTGCGCACCACCTCGCGCACGCCCTCTTCGCCGGCCACTGCGAGGCCGTAGGCGTACGGGCGGCCGAGGGCGACGGCATCCGCACCGAGCGCGAGGGCGATCGCGACGTCGGACCCCTGCCGCACGCCCGAGTCGAACACGACGGGCACGCGTCCGGCGATGCGCTCGGCGATCGTCGGCAGCACCTCGAGCGTGGGCACCGACTGGTCGAGCTGGCGGCCGCCGTGGTTCGAGATCCACACGCCGTCCATGCCGACGTCGAGCGCGCGGATCGCGTCGTCGGGATGCACGATGCCCTTGAGGATGATGGGCAGCGTCGTCCACTCGCGGGCCTTCGCGAGGTCGTCCCACTTCAGGGCGGGCGTCGAGAACACATCGAGGAAGGTCTCGACGGCCGCGCGCGGCAGCGGCGAGCGCAGGTTGTCGCGGATGCTGCGCGACCCGGTGACCGCACCCGCCTTGCGGGCGATCGTGACACCCGCGGCGACCGTCTTGGGTGTCAGTCTCACCGGCGGAGCGGCCGCGGCTGCGGCATCCGGCCCCCGGCGCACGCGATCGCGCACGAGCTGCTGGAACACGGGGTCGCTCGTGTACTGAGCGATGCCGAGGCCGCGCGTGAACGGCAGGTACGCGAGATCGAGGTCGCGCGTGCGCCAGCCGAGCAGGTGGGTGTCGAGGGTCACGACGATCGCCTCGCAGCCGGATGCCTCGGCCCGCCGCAGC
>JAUHVN010000329.1 GCA_030425055.1 Actinomycetes bacterium
ATGCATTATTACCGGGCGGGATCCGCCGCCACCTTCATGCAGGTCGCCGACGTCGCGGACTTCCGGCTGGACGAGGCGGCGTGGGTGCACTTCTCGGGAATCACGGTGGCGATTTCGCGGACAGCCGCTGCGATGGTCGATGCGCTGATCGACACCTGTCGTGAGCGCGGGGTGCGCGTGTCGTTCGACGTGAACTTTCGACCGCGACTGTGGCCCGTCGCGGAGGCTGCCGGGACGCTCGAGCGGGTCGCGCAGCGGGCGGACCTGGTCTTCGTTGGCCTCGACGAGGCGAGCGACCTTTGGGACGTGTCCACGGCCGAGGATGTGTTCGGGCGCTTTGACGCTCCATCGCTTATCGTGGTCAAGGACGGCAATGTCGGCGCATCCGAGATCGACCGCTCGGGCACGGTGCCCGTGGTGACGTTCTCGAGCGCACCGTCGGTCGAGGTCGTCGAGCTGATCGGCGCGGGGGATGCCTTTGCGGGCGGGTACCTCGCGGGACTCATCCGCGGCGAGAACGCGCCGTCGCGTCTTCGTCGCGGCCACGCAGCGGCGGCGTGGACGATCGGAAGTTGGGACGACGTGCGGCCGGGCCACCAGCCAGCCCCCTTCGCGCTCACCTCGAGCGAGGGGGAACCGTGACGCAGCCGCACCCGTTCACAGAGTTCTTCGACGGACTGTTCGAGGGCCAGCCGATTCTGGGCGTCTTCCGCAATCTGCCGCCGGCCGCCGCTGTGGCGCGCGCGACGAGAGCGTGGGACTTGGGGGTTCGCAATATCGAGATCCCGGTGCAGACCGCAGACGCGATGCCCACGCTGCGCGCGGTCATCGACGCGGCGCGGGAGCGGGCACTGCCCGTCGGTGCCGGGACGATCGTCACCGTCGACCAGCTCCGCACTGTCGAGAGAGCAGGCGCCGCGTACACCGTGTCGCCCGGATGGGATGAGCAGATCTTCTCGGCGAGCGTCGCCCGGAGCCTCCCGCACCTGCCGGGTGTCGCAACCGCGACTGAAATCATGTCCGCGCGCGGACGCGGGTTGCTTTGGACGAAGGCCTTTCCCGGGTCGGTGTTGGGGGCAGCCTGGATCTCCGCCATGCGAGGCCCGTTCCCCGACCAGCGTTTCGTCGTGACCGGCGGCATGACTATTGAGAACGTCCTCCCGTTCCTCGACGCTGGAGCGAAGACAGTGGCGCTGAGCGCCGCGTTCGACTCCAACGACCTCAGCGGAGAGATCGCCCGGCTGTTCGATGCATTCGGGCACACGAGAGGCGGGTAGAGGTGCGTGGGCGTTCCGAGGCCCTGGTGAACCGACCAGTGCGGGTCGAGAAACGACGACATGTTTCATCATGCTCTCCTCGAGAACTCCGAGTATCGGGGAGAACACACGGACGGCTGGAGTGCGCATGAACTCAGCGTCACCATGCGTAGACAAGGGATCTATCTCTTCTCGTTCGTCCCGGTCGTGAATGTCATCTGCGAGCGAGATCAGGTCGTCGCGCCAGGTGTCCCCCAGGTGACCCCGAGCATGCCGAGAACTCCGAGCGGTGGAGAGTGCCGAGTGTGTGGAGTGCCTCGCGAGCGGACAGGCTGATCGAGATAAGCACCCGATCGGACGGCAGAATTCGCGCGATTCCGCGGCTGCACGGGGCGCTGATCCGAGCGCACGCTTCCGGGCTGTTTGACCCTGCTAAGGTGGAGTCCCCGCAAGGGGACCGAGGGTTCAAATCCCTCCGTCTCCGCAGAAAAACCCCCGGTCAGTCGGGTTTTTCATCGGTCAGAACAGTGTCGTGCCGTTGTGGGGGTCGAAATCGGCGCCAGGGGTCCCCCGGGTCCCCCGACGAAATCGGGACCTGCGGGAGCGACGGATCCGCGTCTTCCGCGCCCGGGGAATCCGGGTCTTCCGCCCGTGCCAGCCGATCGGCATGCGCCCGGCGCTGATCCTCTCCCAGCACATGCGCGTAGACGGCCAGCACCGTGCGAGGGTCGTCCCCAAGACACTCGGCGACCTCGCGCACAGGGGTGCCGAGCCGCAACCAGCTCGAAGCGGCGTAGTGACGCAGATTGTGTATGGGATCGGGGTTTCGCTCGCCGAGGGCGTACACGCGTATCGCGATGAGAGCGCTGCCCTAGCGTTCACCTACGCGAATTTCGACGGACCTGATCGGCTGCGTGCGGCACGCTTTCTGGACGCGTACCCGAGTGACACTCTGCAGCATCTCTTCCCGTTCGACGGAGGGCCCGGGTTGTTCTTCCTGTGCCACAAGCCGGATCGGGAACCGCCGGTGGGCACGAGATCGGCTTGCAGTTCGGCGGCAAGTGGACCGACGGCACCCCCTCCACCGAGAACTGGGCACGCATCGACGGCGTGCTGCACAAGATCAGCGAGCACTTGGAGTGGCGGTATGACCCGAAGAACTGGCTCGGGCCGTGGGAGATCCGCGGGGAGGATGTCGAGCTGACGCTCGACCCGTACAGCCACCAACACCACGTCTTCAATCGGCTGGTGGTCCTCAATCGCGGCGATCAGGTCTTCGGTGTTTGGCGTGGGCGGGTCCGCGACGGCGCAGGAGAGTGGTTCGACGTCGATGGCATCGAAGGCCACACGGAAGAAGTCCAGCGGCGCTGGTGAAGGTCCGCCAGTTACCTCTGACTCTGCCCCACGGTACTTTCGCGAATGCTCAGCCGGTGCTCGATCGCGCCAGACGGGGACTCGCCGCTGAGCAGCGCCTCGAGTGCGCGGTGCGCGATCTGCTGTTTGTCCGGAGAGATCGTCGTCAGGCGCGGCGTCGAGTATCGACCTTCTGCGATGTCGTCGAACCCCGCGACTGCCACGTCACCGGGGACGTGCAGTCCGGCATCGTTCAGCGCGCGGATCACCCCGATCGCGAGTTCGTCGGTGACGCAGAAGACCGCATCGATCCCCGCCCCTTCGCGGATCCGCTCAGCAAGGTCGGTTCCACTCGTGAACCCGTCGATGAACTCGTAAGCGCCGGTTCGGACGTCGCCGGCAGGCTCCACCCCGAAATCCTGCAGGGCCGCGAGATATCCGTCGCGGCGCAGGCTCATGAATCGCGGGACATCGTCGGTGACGCCGAGGAACGCGATGCGCCGACGTCCGAGAGACAGCAGGTGCGAGACGAGCTCCCGCGCGGCGCCGACATTGTCGATGGCGACCGCGGACTCTGTGCCGCCGACGAAGTGCTCTCCGATGAGAGAAACGGGGCAACGCGCCTGAATGGACTCGAGGTCTTCCGTGGTGAGCCCCAGCGGGCTGAGGATGAGGCCGTCCGGCTGCAGA
>JAUHVN010000330.1 GCA_030425055.1 Actinomycetes bacterium
TGAGATTTTCTGTTGCGGCGAGACGAAGAAGTACTGAGCATGACGTCCGCAGTCGGGCAACCGGTCACGGCCAGGTCTCTCGTCGCCGATCTCAAGGAGATGGCAGCGGCGCCGGTCACCAAGCGCCGACCAGTGCTGACTCGTATTGCCGCGGCCGGAGTCATCCTTGTAGCCATCGCGATCGTCTACAGCCTCTTCACCACGGAGGGCTTCGAGTGGGACGTTGTCGGGCAGTACTTGTTCAGTGCACCTGTGCTCCAAGGCGTGCAAATGACTCTCGTGCTGACCGTCGTCTGCATGGCTCTCGGGATCGTACTCGGCACGGTGCTCGCCGTAGTGGCGAACTCCACCAATCCGATCCTGCGATGGGCGGCTCGTGTCTACATCTGGGTATTCCGGGGTACCCCGCTGCTCGTCCAGTTGATCTTCCTGTACAACCTCGGTGCCCTGTTCCCGCGCATTGAACTGGGCGTCCCCTTCCTCGATCCGCTCGTCAGCTTGGAAACCAACGCCGTGATCACTGCCTGGATGGCGGCGGTCGTCGGGCTCAGCCTGAACGAGGCGGCCTACATGTCCGAGGTCATCCGCGGCGGTTTCCTCGCCATAAGTCCAGCGCAGCGCGAAGCGGCGCAGGCGCTGGGGATGACGCGAGGTCAGGTCTTCTTCCGCATCGTTCTCCCGCAGGCGCTGCGGGTCATCATCCCGCCCACCGGCAATCAGATGATCATGCTGCTCAAGTACACATCGCTCGTCAGCGTCATCGCTCTACACGACTTGCTCTACTCCGTGCAGAGCGTATACACGCAGACATTCCAAGTCATCCCGCTGCTTCTGGTCGCGTCGATCTGGTACCTCGCGATCACCACGGTGCTGACCGTGGGACAGAGCTGGGTGGAGCGCCACTTCGGCCGCGGCTACGGGGAAACGCAACAGGCCCAGAAGAGAAGACTCCGCGCCCGCGAGAAGGGAGCACGCCTGTGACTGACGCCACTACTGCACCGCTCGTCCGCGTCGTAGACGTGCACAAGTCGTTCGGCGCGCTCGAGGTGCTCAAGGGGGTGTCCTTCGACGTCGGGCGTGGTGAGGTCGTGTGCCTCATGGGACGGTCCGGGTCCGGCAAGAGCACCCTTCTGAGATGCATCAACCACCTAGAATCCGCGAACTCCGGGGTCATCGTCGTTGGCGATGAGGTGATCGGGTATGAGTGGCGCGACCGGAAGCTGCGGGAGTTGAGGGACAAGCGAGTCGCCCACCAGCGCGCGGACATCGGAATGGTTTTCCAAGCGTTCGGGCTGTTTCCGCACCTCACCGTGCGGCAGAACGTCATGGAGGCTCAGATCCGCGTCCGGCGCAAGGACCGTCCTGCGGCGAATGCTGCCGCCGAACAAGCGCTCGATCGTGTCGGCCTCCTGGAGAAGGCGGACACATATCCGCGATTCCTTTCGGGTGGTCAGCAGCAACGTGTCGCCATCGCGCGCGCTCTCGCTATGGAGCCGAAGTTGATGCTGTTCGACGAGCCGACGTCCGCACTGGACCCGGAGCTCGTCGGCGAAGTCCTCGACGCGATGAGAGAGCTCGCCGCATCCGGAATGACGATGATCGTCGTCACCCATGAGGTCAACTTTGCGCGCAATGTCGCGGACAGGGTGATCTTCATGGATGGCGGAGTGATCGTCGAGTCCGGAGATCCGGCGCACGTGTTGGGAAGTCCGAAAGAGGACGCGACTCGCGCGTTCCTCGAGCGTGTCATCGGCTAAGGAAGGAACAGGCAGTGGAGAGTGAAGCTTCGGTGGACCAGTCGGAGGCGCAGGCCTACGTCGACGACATGGTCCGAAAGCGCGGGTATGTCCTGAATTACCACAAGCTGATGGCGAATGCGGACTTCCCCGTCTTGAAGGCGGCGAACGGGTTGGTCAGTGCCGCCTACCTTGACGAGCGCTCCCTTGATCGGTTGACGAAGGAACTGATCTTCATCACGAGCCTCACCGTGCTTCGCGCCAGCCGCGCGCAGATCCAGGGGCATATCCGTGTCGCGCTGGCGGTGGGGGGGACGCCGACGCAGATCCTCGAGGCGATCGAGATCGCTCTGCCCGAGGCGGGGGTCGTCGCTTTCCAGGAAGGCTTCGAGGCGTGGTGCGAGGTTGTCGGTGCGGAGGGTCTCGAGCCTAACGCCGACCTAGGCGAGCTCGCGTGAGCGTGGCCACTACGCGGCGCACTCAGGTCGCCATCATCGGCGGCGGGCCTGCAGGGTTGCTGCTGTCTCATCTGCTCTACCTGCGCGGCATCGACTCGATAGTTGTCGAGCGCCGCGATCCCGAGTACCTCTATCAGAGGGTGCGGGCCGGAGTTCTTGATTCCTCTGTGGTCGACTTGCTTGTGGCGACGGGACTCGGCGAACGGATGCTCGCCGAGGGGATGTTGCAGGAGCAGATGGAGTACCGGTTCGAGGGTCAGATCCGGTTCATCAACTGGCGCGAGCAGGTCGGCCGGCAGACGATGGTCTACGGTCAGCAGGAGGTCGTCCGCGACGTGCTCGATGCCCGCCTCCGCGACGGCGGGAAGATCGTCTTCGACGCCCAGGCGACGGAGATCGGAGGGCTCGACAGAGACGAGCCTGTGGTTCGCTTCCTGCACGACGGCGACCTGCACGAGATCCACGCGGACTTCGTCGCGGCGTGCGACGGGTTCCACGGGATTGGGCGACCGTCCATCCCTACGGAGTTACGCCTCGAGTATGAGCGCGTCTACCCGTTCCAATGGCTCGGTATCCTCGCCGAAGCGCGACCCGGTCGCGAGTGGCTGGTTACCGGGGCACACCAGCGAGGGTATGCCATGCACAGCATGCGTTCGCCAACGATCAGCAGGAACTACCTCCAGGTCCCGCTCACGGACACCGTCGATGACTGGACCGACGAGCGGATTTGGGCGGAACTTCACATACGGCTGGAAGACGAGGGCGACCTTGTCGCCGAGGGCCCGATCCTCAACCGTTCGATGTTCACGCTGCGCAACTTCGTGTGCGAGCCGATGCAGTATGGCCGGCTGTTCCTCGCCGGGGATGCGGCGCACATCGTGCCACCCACCGGCGGTCGCGGCTTGAACCAGGCGATCGCCGACGTGGCGACACTGGCCGACGCGATGGCCTCTCATTTCGACCGGTCCGACGACCACGATCTCGAGGACTACTCGCGGATCTGCCTCGAGCGGGTCTGGAAGGCGCAGCTCTTCACGGCGAGCCAAACGAACCTTCTGCAGGTTCTGCGACCAGGTGACGCGTACGCGCGCCGCATCCAGGTC
>JAUHVN010000331.1 GCA_030425055.1 Actinomycetes bacterium
TCGGCTGACGCGTCACGCGTCGATACGTTCGCGATCCATGCGGGCGCTCGAATCCACGATGAACTCGCGACGCGGCGCCACCTCATTGCCCATGAGCAGTTCGAAGACCGACGAGACGGCCTCGGCGTCCGATACGCGCACGCGCCGCAGGGTGCGCCCCGCGCGGTCCATCGTCGTCGACGCCAGCTGCTCGGCATCCATCTCACCGAGCCCCTTATACCGCTGGATCGGCTCGTGCCAGCGACGGCCCGATTTCGTCAGCCGCGCGAGCAGCGAGTGCAGCTCCTTCTCGCTGTACGTGTAGATCGTCTCGTTCGGCTTGGATCCCGGATGCTGGACGATCACGCGATGCAGGGGCGGAACCGCCGCGAAGACGCGGCCGTCCTCGATGAGCGGGCGCATGTAGCGGAAGAACAGCGTGAGCAGCAGGGTGCGGATGTGCGCGCCGTCGACGTCGGCGTCGCTCATCAGGATGATCTTCCCGTACCGCGCGGCGGACAGGTCGAACGAACGGCCCGAGCCCGCGCCGATCACCTGGATGATCGAGGCGCACTCGGCGTTCGACAGCATGTCGCTGATCGATGCCTTCTGGACGTTGAGGATCTTGCCGCGGATCGGCAGCAGGGCCTGGAACTCGCTGTTGCGGGCGAGCTTCGCCGTGCCCAGCGCCGAGTCGCCCTCGACGATGAACAGCTCCGAGTCCGCGACGTCGCTCGAGCGGCAGTCCACGAGCTTGGCGGGAAGGGTCGACGACTCGAGGGCGTTCTTGCGCCGCTGCGTCTCCTTGTGCGCGCGCGCCGAGATGCGTGCCTTCATCTCCGAGACGACCTTGTCGAGCAGCAGCGCGGCCTGCGCCTTGTCGTCGCGCTTGGCCGAGGTGAAGCGCGCCGTGAGCTCCTTCGTCACGACCGACGTGACGATCTGCCGCACCGCGGGCGTGCCCAGGACTTCCTTGGTCTGCCCCTCGAACTGCGGCTCGGGGAAGCGCACGGTGAGCACGGCGGTCATGCCGGCGAGGATGTCGTCCTTCTCGAGCTTGTCATTGCCGACCTTGAGCCGCCGCGAGTTCTGCTCGACCTGTGCGCGCATGACCTTCATGAGGGCCTGCTCGAACCCCTGCTGATGCGTTCCGCCCTTGGGCGTCGCGATGATGTTGACGAACGAGCGCTGAACGGTCTCGTATCCCGTGCCCCAACGCAGCGCGATGTCGACGTGACACTCGCGCTCGACCTCGGTCGGCACCATCGCGCCCGTGGGCTGCAGGACCGGCACCGTCTCGGTGAACGAGCCCTCGCCGGTCAGCCGCCACGTGTCGGTCACGGCAGGGTCGGGCGCCAGGAAGTCGGCGAACTCCGAGATGCCGCCGTCGAAGCGATACGAGGTCTCCGCAGGCTCCTCGCCGCGCTCGTCGCGGACGACGATCTCGAGGCCGGGGACGAGGAATGCGGTCTGCCGAGCCCGCTGCTCGAGTTCATCGAGTGCGAAGACGGCGTCCTTCGTGAAGATCTGACGATCCGCCCAGTAGCGGATGCGGGTGCCGGTCGTGCCCTTTGCTGCGCGGCCGACGACACGCAGTTCGGAGCTGCGCTCGAAGGGTGTGAAGTCCGCGTCGGGGTCGTCGCCCGCGAACACGCCCGGCTCGCCGCGGTGGAACGACATCGCCCACGTCTTGCCGCCCCGGTCGACTTCGACGTCGAGCCGCTCGGACAGCGCGTTGACGACCGATGCGCCGACGCCGTGCAGTCCGCCCGACGACGTGTACGAGCCGGAACCGAACTTGCCGCCGGCGTGCAGCTTGGTGAAGACGACCTCGACACCCGTGAGCCCCGTGCGCGGCTCGACGTCGACGGGGATGCCTCGGGCCTGATCGCGCACCTCAACGCTGCCGTCGCGGTGCAGCACGACGTCGATGCGTGCACCGTGACCGGCGAGCGCCTCATCGACCGAGTTGTCGATGATCTCCCAAAGGCAGTGCATCAGGCCACGGGAATCGGTCGACCCGATGTACATTCCGGGACGCTTGCGAACGGCCTCTAACCCCTCGAGCACCTGCAGGTGATGGGCGGAATACTCGGCGGTCACAATCGACAAGCCTAACCGCGCGACCGGCACGCGCGTCGGTGACACACGGGCCGGCAACACGCCTGAAACCGGGGTGCCGGATACACGGTACGCGCACAGCGAAATGTGACCGGATCGAGGCATGCCGGAAACAATCCCGTGGTTGTATTGCTTGCACCTGGAACGGATGTGAGCGCTACGAGGAGGCACCGAGATGACCACGCTGACGACCCCGAACGACACCGCCGCCGTCCTCGAGTACCGCCTGAGCGCAGCGGACCGCTGCGACTCGTGCGGCGCGCAGGCCTACATCGCCGCCGAGGTCAACGGCAGCGAGCTGCTGTTCTGCGCGCACCACGGACGTAAGTACGAAGAGAAGCTCCGCGCAGTCGCCACCACGTGGCACGACGAGACGGCGCGTCTCAGCGAAGCCGACTGATCCCGCCCACGGGTCAGAACCCGATCGCCGCCCGGTAGACGGGCAGCAGCCCCGTCTTGACCCCCGACACGGTCGGCTTGGTCTGGAAGACGCTCGAGTTGTGGTTCCCCTCGATCAGGACGGGACCGTCGGGCGTGATGGCGATGTCCCAGCCGACGTAGGGCGTCCCCGGCACTCGGCGGGAGACGTCCTCGAGCAGTGCGAGCACCTGCGGATAGAAGGGTACGCGCGTGCCGGCGATCGCGGCGCCGGTCACGGGGTGCACCGGGTGGATCCCGCCGCTCTTGTCGACGCCGGGGTACTCGGCGACGCCCTCCTCATCGAGCAGGGTGTACATGCCGCCGCTGGCGAAGTTGTCGATCGCGGCGCCGTTGCCGATGCGCAGCACCGCGGCGAGGATGTGCAGGCGGTCCTCGGGATCGAGGAAGGTGATCATGCGGACGGTGTTGACGCTTCCGGGGTAGATCGCCGAGAGATCCGCATGCTGCACGAGCAGCTGCTCGACCAGTGTCCTGCCGTCGGCCAGGAGCGTCCCGCGAAGCGCCGACGGGTCCTCGAGATCGTCGTAGGCGATCACGTCGATGCCCGCGCCGCCGTGCCCGCCGGCAGGCTTGACGATCACGCGCCCGTGGCGCCGGACGAACGCCGCGACCTCATCATCGGACGCGCTGCGCGCGTCGAGCCACTCCCTGCCGATCACATCCGCGAACTCGCCGTAGAAGACGAGCTTGTCCTCGAAGCGATGCCGCTGCGCCGCGTCGTTGTAGGTCGCCGTGATCCGGTTCGACTTCGGA
>JAUHVN010000332.1 GCA_030425055.1 Actinomycetes bacterium
CCGTGCCGGTGACGTCGCGCAGCGCGTACAGCCGCTTGTCGGCGGGCGCGAGCCCCGACCCCGCCGCGCAGATCACGGCGCCGACCTCGCGCAGCTGCGCGGTCATCTCATCGTTCGACAGCGCGGCCCGCCAGCCGGGGATCGACTCGAGCTTGTCGAGGGTGCCGCCGGTGTGGCCGAGGCCGCGGCCTGACAGCTGCGGCACGGCGACCCCGAAGGATGCCACCAGCGGCGCGAGCGGCAGGGTGATCTTGTCGCCGACGCCGCCGGTGGAGTGCTTGTCGACCGTGGGTTTGCCGAGCCCCGCGAAGCTCATGCGCTCGCCCGAGGCGATCATCGCGTCGGTCATGACGCGCACCTCGTCGCGGGTCATGCCGTTGAGCAGCACCGCCATCGCGAACGCCGCCATCTGCGGGTCGGTGACGTACTCGCGCGTATAGGCGTCGACCATCCAGCGCAGCGCGTCTTCGGCGACCTCGCCGCCATCGCGCTTGGTGCGGATGACATCGACGGCGTCGTGGGCCTCGACGGCCGCGCCGCTCTCGCTCATCGCCCCTCCAGGTCTCGCGGGCCGAACGCGTCGGGCAGCACCTCGTCGATGGTGCGGATGCCCGACACCGTCTCGAGCAGCATCCCGGGGATGGCGTGCTCGTACAGCAGCTGGCGGCAGCGACCGCACGGCATGATCGTCTCACCGTCGCCGTTGACGCACACGAACGCGACGAGCTGACCGCCGCCCGTCATGTGCAGATCGCCGACGAGGCCGCACTCGGCGCACAGCCCGACGCCGTACGACGCGTTCTCGACGTTGCAGCCGCTCACGGTGCGGCCGTCGGTCACCAGGGCGGCGGCCCCGACCTTGTACCGCGAGTAGGGCGCGTAGGCGCGCTGCATGGCTTCGACGGCGGTCGCCCGCAGCTCGTCCCAATCGATGTCGGTCACGGGCTGCCTTCTTCCACGTCGGTATCAGGGGGGTCTGCGGATGCGGTCATGGGCACGGTCATCCCTTGATGTACGGGATGCCGTCGGCCGCGGGGGCCCGCGACTTTCCGACGACTCCGGCCACGACGAAGATCGTCACGAGGTACGGGAGCATGAGCATGAACTCGCTGGGCACGGGCGAGCCGATGACGCTCAGGGTGTTCTGCAGGCTCGACGCGAAGCCGAACAGCAGCGCGGCCAGCGTCGCCTTGAGCGGATCCCACTGACCGAAGATCACCGCCGCCAGTGCGATGAAGCCGGCGCCCGCCGTCATCTCCTTGTTGAAGGCGATGCCGTTGCCGATCGTGAAGACGGTGCCGCCGAGCCCGGCGATCGAACCGGCGAGCAGCACGTTCCAGAACCGCGTCGCGTTGACCTTGATGCCGACGGTGTCGGCCGCCTGCGGGTGCTCGCCGACGGCGCGCAGGCGCAGGCCCCACTGCGTGTGGAACATGCCGATGTACACCGCCGCGATGACGAAGTACATGATGTAGACGATGATCGTCTGGTTGAACAGCACCGGGCCGACGATCGGGATGTCCGACAGCAGCGGGATCGCAATGCGCCCGAACCGCGGCGGCGTGTTCAGCAGCGCCGCGTTCGGCTGCAGCACCTGCGAGTAGAGGAAGCCGGTCACGCCGATCACGAGCACGTTGAGCACGACGCCGACGATCACCTGGTCGACGAGGTACTTGATCGCGAAGGATGCCAGCACGAAGGCGACCAGCACACCCGCGACCATCGCCGCGAGCAGGCCCAGGAACGGAACGCCCGTCAGGCTCGCGACCACGGCGGCGGTGAACGCGCCCGCGAGCAACTGACCCTCGATCGCGATGTTGACGACGCCGGCGCGCTCGCCGATCACGCCGCACAGCGCGCCGTAGATGAGCGGCACGGCGAGGCCCAGCGAGCCGGCGAGCAGGCCCGTGACCGGGATGGTCGCACCGGATGCCGCCCAGGTGAGGAAGCCGATGATGATGATGCCGATGTACACGCTGACGATCCACAGCGGCGAGCGTCCCGACGCGCGCACGAAGTACGCCGAGGCCAGCGTCAGCAGCACGAGGAAGATGACGCACACCCACGTCGTCAGCACGACCGGCAGTGCCAGCGGCGGCAGCTGCAACGGGTCGCCGCCCGACGACAGGCGGAACGTCGTCTCGCCCGCGCGCGGGGCGATGAGGATGAGGATCGCGAACAGGGCCGTGAACACGGCGAGCGCGATCGGCGCCTTCCAGCTGCGGATGACGGTCGTCTCGGGCAGCGGCCGCTCGGCGGCGATGTTGACGGCGGGGGCGGTCACTTCGCCACCTCCATCTCGTCGGCCTGGATCTGGGCCTTCAGCGCCTTCTGCCGAGCCTTCTCCTCGCGGCGGCGGTCGCGCTCGGGCGAGGGCAGGAAGAAGATCGTGCGCACCAGCGGCGGCGCCGCGATGAACAGCACGATGAGCGCCTGCACGACGGTGACGATCTCGATGGGGATCTGCTGCCCCGCCTGCATCGCGAAGCCGCCGGCCTTGAACGCCCCGAACAGGATGCCGGCGGCGAAGGTGCCCCACGGCGTCGACCGGCCGAGCAGCGCGACGGTGATCGCGTCGAAGCCGATGCCGGCGTCGATGCCGGCGGTGAAGCCGGTCGTGATGGTGCCGAGCACCTGGCTGACACCAGCGAGACCCACGAGCGCACCGGCGATGAGCATGCCGTAGACGTACATGTTCTTGACGTCGATGCCGGCCACGCGCGCCGCGTTGGGGTTCTCGCCGACGGCGCGGAACTTGAAGCCCAGGCTCGAGCGGCTGAGGATCCACCATACGAGGATCGTCGCGGCCACGACCAGCACGAACCCGAAGTGCAGGTTGTACTGCGGGCCGAGCAGGTCGGGGAAGACCGCGGTGTCCTTCATCGCGGGCGTCTTGGGGTTGCTGGATCCGGGCGCCTGCAGCAGACCGGGCGTGCGCAGCATCCACGAGATCAGATAGAACGCGACGTAGTTGAGCATGATCGTCACGATCACCTCGTGCGCGCCGGTGCGGGCCTTGAGGAAGCCCGCGATGCCGGCCCACAGCGCACCGGCGGCGAGGCCGGCGATGAGGGCGACGATCATGTGGATGCCCCACGGCAGGTCGAGCGAGAACGCCACCCAGCCCGCCGCAGCCGACGCCATGAGCATCTGACCGCGACCGCCGATGTTGAACATGCCGATGCGGAACGCGAGAGCGACGCCGAGGCCGGCGGCGATGAGCGGCGTCGCGAAGGTGAGCGTCTCGGTGAGGGGGCGGATGGCCCGATCGAACGACGCC
>JAUHVN010000333.1 GCA_030425055.1 Actinomycetes bacterium
TGGACGAGCTCGGCAGCTGACTTGCGCTCGATGAAGAACGTGTAACAGAGGGACTCCCGACGGAGCCCGCGGGCCGCAGCACGGCCATGATGGATGTTGCACCCGGCCGCCGCCGACAGCACGGCGCGGCCACTCGAGCCTGGAGGCACCATGTCGCGCACCCGATCCGTCCGCTTCGCCGTCGTCGGCCTGGCGCTGGCCGCCGTCGCCCTCGCCGGCTGCGCGTCCGGCGGCACGTCGGCCGAACCGACCGAGACCGCTGCGGCCGACGAGGGCTACCTCGAGCCCGGCAAGCTGACCATCGCGACCGGTGAGACCGCGTACTACCCGTACGTCATCGACGACGACCCCGCGTCGGGCGAGGGCTTCGAGGCCGCCGTCGCGTACGCGGTCGCCGAAGAGCTCGGCTTCGCCGCCGAAGACGTGGTGTGGGTGCGGACCAGCTTCGAGTCGGCGATCGCGCCCGGGCCGAAGAGCTTCGACTTCAACATCCAGCAGTACACGATCACCGACGAGCGCAAGCAGGCCGTCGACTTCTCGTCGCCGTACTACGCCGCGAGCCAGGCCGTCGTCGCGATCGAGGGAGGCGCCGCCGACGGCGTGACCGACATCGCCGGCCTCAAGGACATCACGCTCGGCGCGATGACCGGGTCGACCAGCGCCACCACGATCGCCGAGGCCGTCCAGCCGAACATCGAGCCGCTGCTGTACAACTCGAACGAGGATGCCGTCGCCGCCCTCAGCGCCGGACAGATCGATGCCATCGTGCTCGACCTGCCGACGGCCTACTTCGCGACCGCGGTGTACATCGAGGACTCGTTCATCGTCGGCGAGCTGCCGGCCGCCGGCGTGCCGGACGAGTGGGGCCTGCTGCTGGCGAAGGACTCGCCGCTGACCGAGCGCGTCTCGGCCGCCGTCGACGCGCTGCGCGAGGACGGCACGCTCGAGCAGATCACCGACGAGTGGCTGGGCTCGGGTCAGGGCGTGCCGCTGCTGCAGTGACCCGCTGTAGCGTCGTTCCGTGACCGGGTACCAACCGAGCGAGCTCGAACTCGAGCGACGCGCGTTCCGGCGCGCCCGCTCTCGGCGCTCCGTCCTCATCGCGGTCGGGTCGTCGCTCGTGTTCGCGGCGATCGTGTGGGTCACGGTCATCAACACCGACGGCTGGTCGCAGGTCCAGCAGTTCTTCTTCGATCCCGAGATCGCGCTGGAGGCGCTGCCGAAGGTGTGGGACGGCTTCCTCATCAACCTGCAGGTGCTGGCCTACTCGGTCGTGACCGTCGCGATCGTCGCCCTCGTGATCGCCGTGCTGCGGACGCTGCGCGGCCCGGTCTTCTTCCCCGCCCGCGTGCTCGCCGCCGGCTACACCGACCTGTTCCGCGGGCTGCCGTTCATCATCGTGCTGTACCTCGTCGGATTCGGCCTGCCGACGATCGCCGACACGCGGATGCCGGTGGTGCTGCTGGGTGTCATCGCGGTGACCCTGACGTACTCCGCGTATGTCGCCGAGGTGATTCGGGCCGGTATCGAGGCGGTGCACCCGTCGCAGCGGCTCGCAGCGCGTGCGCTCGGCCTCGGCTACGTGCAGTCGCTGCGCCGCGTGGTGCTCCCCCAGGCCCTGCGCAAGATGACGCCGCCGCTCATGAACGACTTCATCTCGATGCAGAAGGACGTCGGGCTGATCTCGATCCTGGGCGCGGTCGACGCGATCGCGGGCGCGCGCTCGGTGGCATCCCTCACCTACAACTTCACGCCGTACGTGGTCGCGGGCGTGCTGTTCATCCTGCTCGCGATCCCGACGATCCGGCTCACCGACTGGTACACGGCGCGGCTGCGCGAGCGCGAGCAGGCGGGGGCGATCCTGTGACCGCGCTGCTGCGGGCGACCGGCATCCGCAAGGCCTTCGGCGAGCGCGACGTGCTGCGCGGCGTCGACGTCGAGCTCGCGACCCACGAGGTCGTCGCGCTCATCGGCGCGAGCGGATCGGGCAAGTCCACGCTGCTGCGCTGCCTCAACCTGCTCGAGCCGATCGACGACGGTCAGATCTTCCTCGGCGACGAGGACATCTCCGACCCGCGGGTCGACGCGAACCGCGTACGCGCCCGGTTCGGCGCGGTCTTCCAGGCCTACAACCTGTTCCCGCATCTCTCGGTGCTCGACAACGTGACCCTCGCCTCGCGGGTCGTCCACCGCGTGCCGAAGGCCGCCGCCGAGGAGCGCGCGATGGGGCTGCTGGCACGCGTCGGCCTGGTCGAGCACGCGCGCGAGCATCCTGACCGCCTGTCTGGAGGTCAGCAGCAGCGGGCCGCGATCGCGCGCGCGATCGCTACCGACCCCGAGGTGTTGTTCCTCGACGAGATCACGTCGGCGCTCGACCCCGAGCTCGTCGGCGAAGTGCTCGAACTCGTCCGCAGCCTCGCCGACGACGGCGCCACGATCCTCATGGCCACGCACGAGATGGCGTTCGCCCGCGACATCGCCAACCGCGTGCTGTTCCTCGACGAGGGCACTGTCGTCGAGGAGGGCCCGCCGTCGGAGGTGCTGGCCGCGCCGCGCGAAGCGCGCACGCGAGAGTTCCTGGCGCGCTTCACCGCGTGACCGATTGAGTCAACAGGTTGACATATGGCAAGTCAACTGGTTGACTCGTAGGCGTGTCGGACCGCATCGCATTCACCCTCCACGAGCTCGTCGCCGAGTTCGACGCGTACGCCGACGATGTGCTGCGCGAGCGCCACGGGGTCACGTTCAACCACTTCCAGTTCCTCACGGTGCTCGCCGACGTTGAGCCGGCCGACATGACCACACTCGCGCGGTGCCTCGGCATCACGAAGGCGGCGGTCAGCAAGCGTGTACCCGCACTCGTCGCCGGGGCCTGGATCACCGCAGACTCGCCACCGGGCACGGGTCGCAGCATCCGACTCGCCCTGGCGCCCAAGGGCACCGAGCTCGTGCTGCGCGCCGGCGCCGAGCTCGAGGCCGAGTTCGGGGCGCTGCTTGCCGACCCCGAGCTCGCCGACGATCCGATCGACGTACCCCTGCTCAACCGCCGGCTCGACGCGCTCACCGCGCTCGTTCGGCGCCGAGCCGCCGCGCGCCGCTATCGCCCCACGGAGACCCCCGCATGACCGCGCCCCGTGTGCTCGTCGTCGTCGGCACGCCGCTCGCCGACTCCCTCAACCACGCCCTCGCCCGCTCCTACGCGGAGTCGGCACGCGTCGCCGGCGCCGACGTGCGTGTC
>JAUHVN010000334.1 GCA_030425055.1 Actinomycetes bacterium
CGCGCGGCTGCGGACGCTGGCCCGCGCGGCGGGGGTGCGCTTCGGCGGTGCGATCGTGGTGCTGCCCGACGACGACGTGATGCAGCCGATCACCGAGCTCGGCAAGGTGCGCGGTCTGCCGGTCGCGGTGGTCTCGCGCAGCGCGCTGTCGGACGTGCTGCGCCGCGGCGTCACCGGCGCCCGCGCGGTGGGCGGCAACGAGGTCTTCGACGCGCGCACGCGACTGCAGCAGACCGTCCGCTTCGTGTGAGCCGCGGTCGGTATTGGGGCCTGGCTCTGTGGCGCTGGTTTCCTGGCATGGCGCCCGAAACCTGTGGCGCCGCACCAGGAAACTGCGGCCCGAACGGGCGGAGAGGTGAACGGATGCCGCCGAGCCGGCGGGAGCGCGCGATCTCCGGGGTCGCTGAGCGAGCGCAGCGAGACGAAGCGCGGTCGCTGAGCGAGCGCAGCGAGACGAAGCGTCAGCCGTCTATGCCGAAGAGCTCGAGCGGGTGGGTCAGGCGCCACCAGGCGGTCGGCCCCTCGATGTCGGCGGCGAGGCGCAGCGCGACGGTCGTGCCGTCGAGCGGACCGCGGACCGACAGCGTTCCCACCTCGTCACCCGAGGCGCGGCTGTCGCCGAGCGCGTAGGTCGTCGTGACCGTGCCGCTGCCGCCGTTCCAGAGGATGACCGCGGCATCCGCTGCGGTGACGATCGCCACCTGCTCGCCCCACGCGGTGTCGACCATGCCGGCGACCGTTCCCGAGGTCACCGACGGCACGAGCTGCAGCTCGGCCTCGAGCTGGTCGTACAGCGCGCGCGAGGCAGCCAGTCGCGCCTTGTCGTCGGGCTGCCCCATGACCGCGGCGTACAGCCGCACGGGCGTCTCGCCGACGACGATGTCCTTCGCCGACAGCAGTTCGTAGGTGTTGAGCGTGCCGGTCTTGATGCCGACGACGCCCTCGTCGGCGAGCAGGCCGTTCGTGTTCTCGACGCGGCCCGCGCCGGGCAGCTCGACGACCTTCTTCGCGACGATCTCGGCGATGACCGGATTGGCGAGCGCGCGTTGGGCGAGTGGGATGAGCGACGCGGGGTCCGCGACGTTGCCGGCATCGATCCCGGTCGGCTCGACGACCGTGACACCCGCCACGCCGTGCTGGCGCAGCCAGTCGTTGGCGGCGTCGGCGTAGACGGCGTCGGTCGGCCACAGATTTCCGGCGAGCCGATCGGCGTAGTTGTTGGCGGAGCCGACGAGCATGCCCTCGAGCAGCTGGTACTCGGTCAGCACGCCGCCCGACGGCACATCCAGAGCCGATTCGCCCCGGGCGAGGTAGTTCCAGTAGGCGACGGTGTCGGCGTAGCCGAACCGGAACTCGAGGCCCTGCTCGCCGGGGTCGAGCGGCATCTCGTCGAGCACGACGAGCGCCGTGACGACCTTCGTGATGCTCGCGATCGCCGACGCGTCCAGCGTGGTCGCGGTCGTTCCCGGGATGCCGCCCACCGAGATCGCCGCGTTCCCCTGCTCGGGCCACGCGGGCGTCGCGGCGGGTGCGGCGATCGGCTGCACCTGGACGGCGCTCACGGTCGGCGGGATCGCGTGCAACGGCCACATCAGGGTCGTCACGGCGTAGGCCGCCACGACCAGGAGCACCGAGGCGATCGGCACCAGCACCGACGCGCGCCACGGTGAGCGGCGCGGCGGGTCGGCGAGCAGGTCGGCGCTCGCGGGCTCGTAGGCCGCGTCCGGCACCGACGGGGCGGTGCGGACCGGCGAGGTGAGCGTCGACTCGTCGACCCACGCGAGCGCGGCCGTCACGGGCGCCGGCTCGTCGGCGGGCGCGGCGTCGTCGTCGGCGGGCTCGGCGCCATGCTCATCCACGTCGTCGAAGTCGGACAGGTCCTCGGCGTCGTCGATGTCGGCCGGTTCCTCGGCGTCGTCCGGGGCAGCATCGTCTTCGATGCCGACGTCTGCGTCCGTTTCCTCGGCGGAGTCCACCTCGACGGCGGAGTCGCCGGCGTCGACGGTGTCCGCGTCGTCTGCGGCATCCGGTTCGTCGACCGCGGGGGAGTCCTCGGCGGTGGCCGTGCCGAACTCGTCGGTCGATGCCTCTCGCCATGCGCGACGTGTCATGGCCGGCCCGTCTCCCATCCGCATCAGGCCAAAATACCGTGCCGCGGGCGGCGCTATACTCAACGGCACACACCACGGGAGTCCGGTGAGCCGGGCTGAGAGGAAGCGATCCACGCTTCGACCGTCGAACCTGATCCGGATCATGCCGGCGCAGGGAGGGAGAAACAATGCACAGTTCCGCATCCGCTTCGGCGTCGACGGGCACCGCTCGTCCGCCTCGGAACATGCGCTGGCGGGTCGTCGACATCGTCGTCGCCAGCGTCATCGGCGTCGCCGCCGGCGTCGTCTTCTGGCTGTGGGGGCTGGCGTGGCCGGCGCTCGACGCCGCGCTCACGTTCACCCCCGGGCTCTCGGGTCTGCTCGCGGGCGGGTGGCTGTTCGCCGGAGTGCTGGGCGGACTCATCATCCGCAAGCCCGGCGCCGCGCTGTACGCAGAGGTCGTCGCCGCCGTCGTCTCGATGGCGATCGGCACCCAGTGGGGCTTCACGACGCTCATCTGGGGCCTCGTGCAGGGCGCGGCGGCCGAGCTGGGCTTCGCCCTGTTCCTCTACGCGAACTGGCGCCTGGTCGCCGCGATGACCTCGGGCGCCCTCGCCGGCATCGCGGTGGGGCTGCTCGACACGACGTTCACGTCGATCGCCGCGCTGTCGTTCGAGGTGCGCGCCGTCTACTTCATCTCGGCCATCGTGTCGGGCATCGTGATCGCGGGCGTCGGCTCGTGGCTCATCGCGCGTGCCCTCGCCGCGACCGGAGCGCTCGATCGATTCGCCTCGGGCCGCGCCGCGCGTGCCGCCGAGCCGGACGATCCCGACGCCGCGTGACCGACTCCGCCGTCCCGGCGCGTGCGGTCGCGCGCGGCTGGGGGTGGCGCCATGCCGGCCGTCGACGCTGGGCGGTCTCCGACCTCGATCTCGTGATCGAGCCGGGAGAGAAGGTCCTGCTGCTCGGCGCGAGCGGTTCGGGAAAGAGCACGCTGCTGCGCGGGCTCGCGGGCATCCTCGGCGATGCCGAAGACGGTGAGGATGCCGGCGAGCTGACCGTCGACGGGCGTCCCGCCGGCGCCGCGCGCGGCCGGGTCGGGCTCGTGCTGCAGGATCCCGATGCGCAGGTCGTGCTCGCGCG
>JAUHVN010000335.1 GCA_030425055.1 Actinomycetes bacterium
GCCGGATCGGCGACGACCCCCGCCTGCATCAGGCCGTCATGGCCTACCTGAGCGACCTGACCATCCAGGAGCCGATCCTGCGCGCCCACGGGCTGGCCTGGTCGACGCCGGGGCTGAGGGTCGCGAGCCTCGACCACGCGATGTGGTGGCACCGGCCGGGACGCGTCGACGAGTGGATCCTCTATGTGCAGGAGTCGCCGAGCGCCCGCGGCGGCCGCGGCCTCGGGCTGGGCCGCATCTACAGCCGCGACGGCGTGCTGCTGGCGAGCGTCGCGCAGGAGATCATGGTGCGGGTACCCGAACTCACCGACGGTACGTGACGGGCTCCCCGACGAACGGCGCCCACGCGGACTTCTCCGCGTCGCTCAGTCGCGTCGGTCGACCGGTGGTCGTGTCGACGAGGACCACGACCGCCGACGAGCGGGCGTACAGCACCTGCGGGTCGTCGCCGATCGGGCTGTAGACCTCGTAGCAGACCTCGATGCTCGATCCGCCGATCTTGCCGATCCACATCTGCACATCGAGGGGCCGGTGCCCGTACGGCACCGGCATCCGGTACTCGATCTCCTGCCGTGCGATGAGCGTGGCTCGGGCGCCGCCGCCCTCCAGCACCGACATGTCGAACACCGCCGTCGGAGCGGCTTCCGTCCCGTCCTCGGGCTGCCAGAACGCCCGCAGTCGCGCCTCCTCGAGCAGCTTGAGCATCGAGGTGTTGTTCACATGCCCGAGCGCGTCGAGGTCTCCCCACCGCAGCGGGATCGGGATGTGAACCCGCTGCCCGCCGGTGTCAGTCACGCGTGAGCTTGCGATACGTCGAGCGGTGCGGGGTCGCCGCATCCGGACCGAGTCGCTCGATCTTGTTCTGCTCGTAGGCCTCGAAGTTGCCCTCGAACCAGTACCAGTTGTCGGGGTCCTCCTCGGTGCCCTCGTACGCGAGGATGTGCGTCGCGATGCGGTCGAGGAACCACCGGTCGTGCGTGATCACCACGGCGCAGCCGGGGAACTCGAGCAGCGCGTTCTCGAGGGACTGCAGCGTCTCGACGTCGAGGTCGTTCGTGGGCTCGTCGAGCAGCAGCAGGTTGCCGCCCTCCTTGAGGGTGAGCGCGAGGTTCAGGCGGTTGCGCTCGCCGCCCGAGAGCACACCCGCCTTCTTCTGCTGGTCGGGCCCCTTGAAGCCGAACTTCGAGACATAGGCGCGGCTGGGGATCTCGGTCTTGCCGACGGTGATGATGTCGAGACCGTCGGACACGACCTCCCACAGCGACTTGTTCGGGTCGATGCTCGCGCGCGACTGGTCGACGTAGCTGATCTTGACGGTCTCGCCGATCTTGAGGTCGCCGCCGTCGAGCGGCTCGAGTCCGACGATCGTCTTGAACAGCGTCGTCTTGCCGACGCCGTTCGGGCCGATGACCCCCACGATGCCGTTGGGCGGCAGGCTGAAGCTGAGACCGTCGATGAGCGAGCGGCCGTCGAAGCCCTTCTGCAGCTTCTTCGCCTCGATCACGACGCTGCCCAGGCGCGGACCCGGCGGGATCTGGATCTCTTCGAAGTCGAGCTTGCGGGTGCGCTCGGCCTCGGCCGCCATCTCCTCGTAGCGCGCCAGTCGAGCCTTCGACTTCGCCTGGCGGCCCTTCTGGTTGGAGCGGACCCACTCGAGCTCATCGGCGAGACGCTTGGCGAGCTTCGCGTCCTTCTTGCCCTGGATCGCGAGGCGCTCGCGCTTCTTCTCGAGGTAGGTCGAGTAGTTGCCCTCGTAGCCGATGAGCCGACCGCGGTCGACCTCGGCGATCCACTCCGCGACGTTGTCGAGGAAGTACCGGTCGTGGGTGATCGCGATAACGGCGCCGGCGTACTTCTGCAGGTGCTGCTCCAGCCACAGCACGCTCTCGGCGTCGAGGTGGTTGGTCGGCTCGTCGAGCAGCAGCAGGTCGGGCTTCTGGAGCAGCAGACGCGTGAGCGCCACACGGCGGCGCTCACCGCCCGACAGGTTGACCACCGGTGCGTCTGCGGGCGGGGTGCGCAGGGCATCCATGGCCTGCTCGAGCTGCGAGTCGAGGTCCCACGCGTCGGCCGCGTCGATCTCCTCCTGCAGCGAGCCCATCTCGGCCAGCAGCGTGTCGAAGTCGGCGTCGGGGTCGGACATGAGGCCCGAGATCTCGTTGAAGCGGTCGAGCTTCGCCTTGATGGCGATGCCGTCCTGGATGTTCTCGAGCACCGTCTTGCTGTCGTCGAGCTCGGGCTCCTGCATGAGGATGCCGACGCTGAAGCCGGGCGAGAGGGTCGCCTCGCCGTTCGACGGATGGTCGAGACCCGCCATGATCTTGAGGATCGTCGACTTTCCGGCGCCGTTCGGGCCGACCATGCCGATCTTGGCACCGGGCAGGAACGCCATCGTGACGTCGTCGAGGATCAGCTTCTCGCCGACCGCCTTGCGCGCGCGGACCATCTGGTAGATGTACTCAGCCACCGGTGTTGTTCTCCTCGGAAGTCGCGGTCGTCAGCGTCCCAGCCTACCGGCGCCGCGACGACGCGCGATCCGCCCCGGACGCTCGATCAGCGCTCGACCGGCACGGTGGCCCCCACGAGGCACGTCCCCTCGGCCAGCAGCGGCGCGACGATCGTGACGGGCGCCTCGAAGCCGGGGCCCACCTGACCGATCAGGCACTCGTCCGCCCACCGCACCGAGAACTGGATGCTCTCCGCGGGCTCTCCCACCGTGCTGAGGTCGGCCGTGCGCTCCATGTCGGCGATGGCGAACCCCTCCGCCGCGAGGGCGTCGATGTACGCGCTCCCCTGCAGCGGAGTCTCGGAGGTCCAGACCGCGTCGACCACCGACGCGAACACCGGCAGGTTCTCGGCGGCGGTGCCGTCGGGCACGAGCCGGGGGCCGGGCGAGGCTGTCTGCCCGCCCGGCGACGACGTCGGTGCGGCCGTGGGAGCGGCGTCCGTCGGAAGCGGGGACGGCGCGTCGACGGCTCCGACGCATCCGGCGAGCGTCAGCCCGGCCGACAGCACGACGGCCGACAGCGCCGCACGCGCCGTGCGACGGACGGCGGAACGGCGACTCGACACACCGCGAGTCTAGGTCGACCCGTCAGAACGGCGCGTCGACCGCGTCGACCCCGTCGACCGAGTCGACGTGCGACACGACGCCGGACGCCTCGGTCGGCGGACCCGGCACGGGCTCGGCCTGTTCGCCCGGCACAGCCCACGACGCGGGCGCCTGCGCGGCG
>JAUHVN010000336.1 GCA_030425055.1 Actinomycetes bacterium
GCTCGCCCGGGCGGCGCGGCCCGAGAAGTCCGACAGCATCGACCGCGGCCTGTGGGGCGACCCCGCCCGGGTCGCCGCGGGTGCCCGCGCCTACCTCGACGCCGGCGTGGATGACGTCGTGTTGCTTCCCCCGACGCGCGTCGACCTCGCGGACTTCTACGACGCCGCGGGAGAGGTCTCGCGGCTCATCGGCTGACGGCGGGCGTCCGCACTTCGTCACATCCGGGCACCCCGCGCCGGCGGCGCCCCACCTAGAGTCGGGCACGGGAGGTGAGGGCCGTGCACCCAGCCGCGCGACTGCAGCGCCTGCTGCACCAGGCGCGCGTGACGGTCGCGGCCCCGTCGCGCAACGCCCGCACCGCCGTCGTGATCGGGCGTCTGCTGGCGATCGGGTTCCTGATATGCATGGTCACCGGCGTCTTCAGCCACTTCCACCAGGACCCCCTGCCCTGGATGGTGTTCCCGACGCGTCCGGTCTGGCTCTACCAGTTCACCCAGGGCCTGCACGTCGTCACGGGTGTCGCGTGCATCCCGCTGCTGCTCGCGAAGCTCTACGCGGTGTTCCCGCAGCTGCTGCAGCATCCGCCCGTGCGCTCGGCCGCCCACCTCGTCGAACGCGCGTCGATCGCCGTCTTCGTCGCCGCATCGCTCGTGCAGCTCGCGATCGGCCTGCTCAACACCTACCAGCTGTTCCCGGTGTTCGGCTTCTCGTTCCGGCTCGTCCACTACGCGCTCGCGTGGGTCGTCGTCGGGTCGCTGCTGATCCACCTCGGGGTGAAGCTGCCCGTCATCGCGGCGCACTGGACGAAGCGCCGGTCCCAGGCGGATGACGACGACGATGACCACGTCGAGCCGCCTCTCGACGCCCCCGACGAGCTGCAACGGCTCACGGGAGTGCGACCCACCGCCGGTCTCACCGGTCGGCTGTTCGCGTGGATCGACCGGGCACCGGCACCCGCCGGTGACGACCCCCGCGTCGCCACGAGCCGCCGCGCCTTCTTCGCGACCGTCGGCGCCTCGACCGCGGTGCTCGTCACCTTCACGGTCGGTCAGACGCTGGGCGCCCTCAACCCCGTGAACCTCTTCGCGCCGCGCAAGCGCACGTTCGGTCCGCAGGCGCTCCCGGTCAACCGCACCGCGTCGGCCGCGGGCGTGCTCGATCTCGCGGTGGCCCCCGACTGGACGCTCACCGTCGCCCACGGCGAGACGCGCGAGGTGTTTCCCCTGTCGCGGCTGCGGGCGCTGCCGCAGCACGACGTCGTGCTGCCCATCGCGTGCGTCGAGGGATGGAGCCAGGAGGCCGCGTGGCGCGGACCGCGCGTGCGCGACCTGCTCGACGCGGTCGGGGCGCCGCCGGAGGCGACCGTGCGCATCACGAGCTTGCAGCAGCGCGGGGGGTTCGGGGTGACCGAGATGACGCCCGAATTCGTGCGCGACCCGCTCACCCTCGTCGCGCTCGAGCTCAACGGCGACGTGCTCGACCTCGACCACGGCTACCCGGCGCGCATCATCGCGCCGGCGCGACCGGGCGTGCTGCAGACGAAGTGGCTGAGCTCGATCGAGGTGATCGCATGACCGATCGCGATCGCGCCCCGCTGTGGGGCATGGCCGAGTCGCGCGTGGCGCTCGTGGCCGCCGGCGCGGGGCTGGTGCTGATCGGTGTCGTCGTCTTCGCCTCCGACGTGCGGCCGTCGCAGTATCCGGCGATCGCGGCGTGGCTCATCGGCGCCCTGATCGTGCACGACGTGCTGATCGCGGGCACGATCGTGGCCGTCGCCGTGCTGTCGCGGCGCGCGCCGGTGCCCCACGGTGCGATCCTCGTCGTGCAGGGGGC
The DNA here is from genome assembly GCA_030425055.1 of Actinomycetes bacterium. Classification (GTDB taxonomy): domain Bacteria; phylum Actinomycetota; class Actinomycetes; order Actinomycetales; family Microbacteriaceae; genus Microbacterium. The sequence goes on from JAUHVN010000336.1 coordinate 1,835, forward strand.
GCTCGCGGTCGCGGGCATCGCGGCACTGGTCGTCGTGCCCGAGATCGTGAAGAAGGCCGTCGGCACCGCGAACCCCACGATCCTGCCGCTCGACTACGGCCTCAACCTCGCCGTCCTGATCGGCGTCCTCGCGGTCGCGGCTGCCATCGGAGTGCTGCTCCACGTGCGGCTCGCGCGTCGAGCGACGGCTCAGGACTGAAGCCGCAGCACGACGAAGTGCCGGGTGCCGTCGGCCCAGGCATCCGCGACGCGCAGCCGCACGGATGCCGCGACCCGGGCGAGCACGGTGGAACCGACGCGCGCCCACGGGAACGCGGCGCTCGCGGTGCCGTCGTCGCGGATCGCGCGGTAGTGGTCGCGCTCGTCGAGGTCGGGGTCGGGGTCGACCTCGACGATGATCGACCCGTCGACGTCGAGCAGGCGGGCGCACCGCGCGAGCAGCGCCGCCGGGTCGCCGCCGATGCCGATGTTGCCGTCGAGCAGCAGCACCGCGTGCCACTGGCCCTCGAGCGGCAACCGGTCGAAGATCGAGCGCTGCAGCACGGGGGTGCCGCCTTCGGCGGCGAGCGACACGGCGGCGGGCGACACATCGATGCCGAGTGTCGGGATGCCGCGCTCGGCGGCGGCGCGCAGCATGCGTCCCGGGCCGCAGCCGACGTCGAGCAGCGGACCCTCGAGCCCGGCGAGCACCCGCAGATCGGCGGCGTCGGCGGGGCCGTGCCACACTGCGGCGTCGAGCTCGACGGCGTGCTCGGCTCCCACGCGGTGCAGCGCCAGGCGACCGCCGCCTTCGCCGAGTGACAGGGCGTACGGCTCGTCGCCGCCGCCGCCGAAGGTCACGATGACGCTCATCCGGCCCGCACCTCCGCCTCGGCGACCGCGCGCGCGAAGCGCGAGTCGGGGATCAGCGCGGCGACGGATGCCGCATCGGCGGCGTCGTCGACGTCGGTCAGCTCGCGCAGCATCCGCACCGTGAGACCGGCTGCCTGCAGCGCATGCCGCTGACGCTCGCCCGAGTCGTCGCGCGACATCGCGACACCTCGGATCGGCGCGCCGTCGGGGCGGCGCATGCCGATCGCCCAGAATCCGCCGTCGGTCGCGATGCCGAGCACGGCGTCGTCGTGGTCGGGCGGCGTGAGGTCGTCGACGGTCACCTGCGGCGAGTCCATACCGATCAGCAGCGTCGGCTCGGTCAGCCGGTCGAAGATCGCCGCGAGGCGCTCGTCGAGCCCGCCGCCGGCCTGCGGGATCACGTCGAACCCCGCGGTGTCGACGGTCGACGCATCGCCGTCGAAGTAGAGGATGCGCCGGACGCCCGCGACGGATCGCACGGTGTCGAGCGTGTCGGCGAGGCTCGCGGCGGCGATGCGGGCGGCGTCGTCGGGCGGGAA
>JAUHVN010000337.1 GCA_030425055.1 Actinomycetes bacterium
CCGTTCGACGCCGCGACGCTGCGGACGCTCCAGAGCGATCCGTTCGTCGTGCACTACTCGGGGCGCCCGAAGCCGTGGGAGCGGGACTGCCGGCATCCGCTGCTCGACGACTGGAATCGCGCGATCGACCGCACCGCGTGGCGCGGGTGGCGCCCGAACGCGCTGAACGCGACGTTCGCGCGCGCTCGACGGATGCCGCGCATGCTGTCGAAGCGGGTCCGGGCGCTGCCGGGCCAGATCGCGGGACGCGTCGCGCGCCCGGCGAGGACCGTGGGGGAGGAAGGATGAGGCCACCCGAGTGGATGCTGGATCCGCTGCGCGGCGAATCGCTCATCCGGGCGGTCGACACGGCGATCCTGCGCAGGCGCCCCGCGCCCGGCGGCGGACGCCATCTGGTCCTCGCCCCGCCGGGCGCCGGGAACATCGGCGACCAGGCGCTCGTCGAGGCCTTCGTCGAAGCGGTCGACGGACCGGTGACGGTGCTGACGCGCTCGCGGCGGGACATCGACGTCGCCGACCATCTCGCCGACCGGATGACCGTCCTGCCGGTGCCGGCGCTCGTCTACGGCACGGCCCTCGGTCATGCTCGGGACGCGCGCGCCGTCGACCGCGCGCTGGACGGCGCCGCTTCGTTCTCGGTGCTGGGGGCCGACGTCATGGACGGCGCATACGTGCCGCGCGCCTCGGTGAACCGCGCCGCGCTCGCCGAGCGCCTCGCCGCCCGCGGATGGTCGAGCCGTGTGGTCGGTTTCAGCTGGAACGCGCAACCCGATGGCCGCGCCCTCGACGCGCTGCGACGTGCCGACACCGCCGGTGTGCGGCTGTATCTGCGCGACCCGCGGTCCGCCGAGCGGGCCCGCGCCGACGGACTCACCGCCCACGACAGCGCCGACATCGTCTTCGCTTCGCAGACGTCGGATCCGAGCGTGCGCCGTCGACTCGGTCTCGATGCGGATGCCGCGTCCTACGCGCTCGTGAACGCCTCGGGGCTCGTGGGTGATCGCAGCGACGCGTATGTGCAGGCGATCCGCCTCCTGCGCGCCGCCGATCTGCGGGTGCTGATCGTGCCGCACGTGTCGCGACACGGCGCCGACGACCTCCTGCCGTGCACCGCTCTCGCCGACCGGTTCGCCGACGACCCGGGCGTGAGTCTCGTCCCGCGGCTGCTGAGCCCGCGCGAGATCCGCGGTCTGGCCGCCGGAGCCGTCGTCACCGTGACCGGACGCATGCACCTCGCCGTGATGTCGCTGATGGCGGGCGTCCCCGCGATCACGGTGGCGACCCAGGGCAAGGTCGAGGGCCTCATGGACCTGTTCGGTCTTCCCGAGCTGTGCGTGCCGGCGTCAGAGGACTTCGGTCGGCGCCTGCACGACGTGCTGGAGACGACGCTCGCGGGCGCACAGCGCTGCGGGAGCAGCATCCGGGTGGCGCTTCCCCGTGTGCGGGCGCTCGCTCTCGCGAACGTCGAGGGTCTCGCCGCCGCCGTGGAACGGGAGCGGGTCCGATGAACGGGATGACGCTCATCGAGGGCGCGACGCGCGTGCGCGACGGCCTGTACAGCAAGCTCGCCGGCACCGGGTTCGCGTCGTTCGGCCGCGGCTCGCGCATCATGCTGCCCTTCCGGTCGGGCAACCCGCACAAGGTCGTGGTGGGCCGCGACGTGCTGATCGGTCCGTCCTCGTGGTTCATGGTTCCGCGGCTCGACACGGAGGGACCGGTGATCTTCCTCCACGACCGCGTGCGGATGAATCAGACGTCGATCACCGCGGTGCGCGAGGTCGTGATCGAGGAGGCCGTGGAGCTCGCGCGCGGTGTGTACATCTCCGACCACATGCACGGCTTCGACGACGCGGACCTCCCCATCCGCGACCAGCCGCTCGTCCGAGTCGCCCCGGTGCGGATCTGCCGTGGCGCGTGGCTCGGCCAGAACGTCGTCGTCATGCCGGGTGTCACGATCGGGGCCGGGGCGGTCGTCGGCGCGAACAGCGTCGTCACGCGGGATGTGCCGCCGCGCGCGGTGGCGGTCGGCGCTCCGGCGCGCGTCATCCGGGAGCTCGCGACGTGACCGGCGACGCCGATCCGCGGGACGTCGTCTTCACCTTCTCGTACGAGACGTTCGACGATGCCGTCGCGCGCGGGATGATGCGCCCGCCGGATCGCATCCTGCAGACGCTCATGTCGTCCGACGACGTCGGCGGCCTGCTCGTCGCCAACCCGTTCCGCTCGCTGCCCGGCGTCGCGGTCCGCCGGCTGACCGGCCGCCGCGCCACGGCTCTGCCACCGGCACCTCAGCAGCGGCTCGTCACGCCCGTGCGCGTGCGCCGCGCCGACCCGGTCGGTCTCTCCGGCCTGGTCCGCGGCTATCGCCGCTACGACAGGCGGCTGCGCGAGGCGGCGTCGGACCTCGGACTCGTCTCACCCGCCGTCGTGACCGCGAATCCGCTGGTCGCGGCCTACTGCCCCTTCGCGTGGGCATCGTCGGTCACGTACTTCGCGCGCGACGATTGGCTCAGCTACAGCGGTCGACGGGAGTACTGGCCCGCGTACGCCGCCGCGTACCGCCAGATCCGCGATGCCGAGATCGGCGTCGCCGCCGTCTCGGCGCAGATCATCGAGCGGATCGATCCGCGCGGACCGCACGTCGTCGTGCCCAACGCGGTCGATCCGGCGGAGTGGCTCGGGCCGACACCCCCAGCCCCCGCGTGGCTCGAGCGGATTCCGCAGCCCCGTGCGATCTACGTCGGCACCATCGACGACCGCGTCGACGTCGAAGGCGTCGCGGTGCTCGCGCGGGAGCGACCCGACCTCCACATCGTGCTGCTGGGCCCCGTTCCGGATGCCGGCTACGTGTCGGGGCTGGCGGTGCACCCGAACGTCCATGTGCACCCGGGCGTCGGGCGCGCGGAGGTCGTGGCGGCCCTGCGCAACTGCCAGATGTCGCTGCTCGCGCATCGCCGCACCGACCTGACCGAGGCGATGAGCCCGCTCAAGGTCTACGAGTACCTCGCCGCAGGGCTGCCGGTCGTCTCGGTCGACCTGCCGCCCGTGCACGGGATCTCGGCGCGCGTGCTGTTCGTGGACTCGACCGCCGACATGGCGGCGCGCATCGACGAGGCGCTGGCGCTCGGGCCAGCGAGCGAGCCCGAGCGCACGACGTTCCTCGCCGAGAACAGCTGGGAGGCACGCCACCGCGCCGTCGTCGATCTCGTGCTCC
>JAUHVN010000338.1 GCA_030425055.1 Actinomycetes bacterium
GTTCGACCGGATGCTGCTCGCCCAGGCGCGCACGGAGTCCGTCGACCTGCTCACGTCGGACGCGACGCTGCTCGCCCTCGATGAGCGATGGGTGCGCGATGCGCGCCGGTGATCAGCGGGTGAGGGCGACGACCTCGGCGGCGACGGCCGAGGGATCGCCGCCGCGACCGGGCGCGAGGTGGGCGACGTACTCGCGGTTGCCGTGCGTTCCCGCGATCGGCGAAGCGATCACGCCCAGGGTGCCGAGGCCCGCGTCCCACGCCGCCCACAGCACGCGCTCGACCGCGTCGGCCCGCAGCGCGGCATCCGTCACCAGTCCGCCCTTCACTGCGGTGCGCCCGACCTCGAACTGCGGCTTGATCAGCAGCACGAGATCTGCTCCGGGGGCGCAGACCGACGCGGCCGCAGGCAGCACGTGGGTCAGCGAGATGAACGACAGGTCTCCCGTGATCACCGCCGGCGCGGCATCCGTTCCCGCCGCCGCCGCGAGCGACCCGGGTGTCATGTGCCGCACATTGAAGCCCTCCACGGCGATGACGCCGGGATCGGCGGCGACGGATGCCGCGAGCTGCCCGTGCCCGACATCCACCGCGATCACCGGGTCGGCGCCACGCTCGCGCAGCACCTGCGTGAACCCGCCGGTGGAGGCTCCCATGTCGAGCGCGACGCGCCCGGCGATGTCGACGCCGAACGCGGCGAGCGCGGCGAGGAGCTTGTGGGCGGCCCGGCTGACGTAGTGGTCGGACGCCGCGACCTCGATCACCGCATCGTCGGCCACCCGCGCCGACGGCTTCACCACCGGCCGTCCGTCGACGGTCACGTCGCCGGCGGCGATCAGCGCGGCCGCCTGCGTACGCGAGCGGGCGAGGCCCCGCGCGGCGACGGCCGCGTCGAGGCGCCGCGTCATCGGCCGGTCGGTGCCGACGGTGTCGCCTCGAGCCGGCGAGCGAGCTCGTCGTGCAGCCCCTCGTACGCCTGCGCCCGCGTCGGCAGCGGCTGAGCCTCGATCACCTCGAGGCGCGACACGAGGTCGGCACGGCGCTCGTCGGTCTCATCCATGCCGACAGTGTACGGGCGAGCGGGGCGGATGCCGCCGCGTCAGGGCCGGTGGAACGGATCCGCGTACAGCCGCTCGGGCACCCGGAAGCCGAAGATCGCCCGACCAGTCGCCCAGATCGCGGCGGCGCCGGCGCGCAGCAGGTCGATCGGGCGGTCGCCCTCGGCGAGGATCCTCACGTCGGGGCCATCGACCCGGACACTCGCGCCGCCGACGGTGAACACGCCGTCGCGCTCGCGCGTCGCCGGGTAGGGCTCATGCAGCTCGCGCAGGTCGCCGAGGATGAACTGCGGCTGCGAGCCGGCCGGGGCGGCGAGCACGTGCTTCGGGCGGTCGATGCCCGTGAGCACCAGCGCCGACGGCATCCCCGCACGGTTCGCGCCGAGGATGTCGGTGTCGAGCCTGTCACCCAGGAACAGCGGATGCCGTGCCCCGAACCGTGCCACCGCCTCGTCGAAGATCGGCACCTCGGGCTTGCCGGCGACCGTCGCCAGGCGCCCGATCGCGGTGTGGACCGCCGAGACGAGGGTGCCGTTGCCGGGAGCGACCCCGCGCGCCTGCGGGATCGTCCAGTCGGTGTTCGTGGCGATCCAGGGGATGCCGCCCTCGTCTTCGGGCACCTTCAGCGCGAAGGCGGCCTCGGCCAGCTGCGACCAGCCGACCTCGGGCGCGAAGCCCTGCACGACCGCCGCGGGGTCGTCCTCGGCCGAGCGGGTCACTTGGAACCCGGCCTTCTCGACCTCGACGACCAGGCCCTCTCCCCCGACCACGAGCACGCATGCGCCGGCGGGAATGCGATCCACGAGCAGCCGCATCGCCGCCTGCGGGCTGGTCACCACCTCGTCGGGGGCCGTCGGCAGGCCGAGCTCGGTGAGGTGCGCCGCGACCGAGGCATCCGTGCGCGCCGCGTTGTTGGTGATGTAGCCGAGCCGTCGGGTCTCACCGGCCCGCGTGAGGCTGTCGACGGCGTGCGGCAGCGGTCCGGGGCCCGCGTACACCACGCCGTCGAGGTCCGCCAGCACCACGTCGACACCGTCGAGCGGAGTCGGTTCGGCGCGGCGCGAGAACAGCGCCATCAGTCGGTCTGCTCCGCGTCGACGGATGCCGCACCCGCTGCCGGATCGCCGTCGGCGGCCGGCGAGGGCGCAGGCTCGTCCTCGTCGTCCTCGACCTCGATCTCGTCGACCTCGAGGAGCTCGGACTCGGCGTAGCCGGCGGCGGCGTCGAGCGCGTCGGCGGCTTCGTCGGCTCGCCGCTGCCACTGCTCGGCCTCGTCCTCGCGGCCGAGTTCCGCGAGCACGGTCGCGCGCGCGGCGAACAGGGCGGGGCTCCACTCGAAGGCCCGCTGCGGGTCGAGCTCAGGGATGTCGAGCTCGAGGAGCGCGCGATCGGTCTCGCCCAGATCGAGGCGCGCGCCGGACATCGCGATGGCGAGCTCGACACGGGCGCCGGCGGGCAGGCTGCTGCGGTCGACGGCACGGCCGACCTCGAGTGCGCGATCGGGGCGCCCGACGCCGCGCTCGCTGTCGACCATGAGCGCGATCTGGTCGTCCTTGCCCGAGATGCGCCGATAGGTGCGCAGCTCGCGCAGCGCGAGCGCGAAGTCGCCGATCGCATACGCGGTGATCGCCGCCGTCTCGCGCACGATGGCGATTCGGCCGGCGTGACGGCTCGCCGCCAGGGCGTGCTCGTGGGCGAGCGCAGGATCATCGTCGACGACGCGCGCCGCCATGGCCAGGTGGCGCGCGACCCGATCGGCGTTCTCCTTGCTCAGGGTCTTCAATTCGTTGCGGGCGCTGGGGTGCAGATCGCGGGGAGTGATCTCGTCGGGCAGCTCCGGGTCCGGCACGCGTGGCGGCCCGTCGCGCTCGACGCGGTCCTTGGAGACGTACGGGCGTTTGCCGTCCTTGACGTACGGACGCTTGCCGTCGCGAGGCCCGTGCGGCTTCCCGCCGTCTCGACGATCCGTGCGGGGCTTGCCGCCCTCGCGCCGGTCACCGTAGGGCTTGCCGCCCTCGCGCCGGTCACCGTAGGGCTTGCCACCCTCGCGACCACCCGTGCGCGACTTCCCGCCATCACGACGGTCGCCGTACGGCTTCTTGTCGCTGCGGGGCCGGTCGCCTCGAGGCGCCCCACCGCTGCTCGGCCGCCCGCCT
>JAUHVN010000339.1 GCA_030425055.1 Actinomycetes bacterium
ACGTCTACGGAATCGAGGTCGGGTTCTCGGCGACGGGCGACACCACGGTCGAAGACCTCGTCGCCGGCACGGTCAACGTGGCCAACGTCTACACGGCCGACCCGCGCATCCAGACGCAGGACCTCGTAGTCCTCGACGACCCCGAGGGTCTGTTCCTGGCGTCGAACGTCGTGCCGGTGGCCTCGGCCGACATCGCCGACGAGATCGCCGATGTCATCAACGCGGTCAGTGTCGCACTCACGCCCGAGGGTCTCGTCGCCCTCAACGTGATGAGCACCGAGGACCAGATGTCCTCGGCCGACATCGCCGCGCAGTGGCTGCAGGAGAACGGGCTCTGATCCCTGCCTGACACGAACGCCCCCGGCCTGCAGGGCCGGGGGCGTTCGTCGTTCGGAGGCTCAGCGGAACAGCGAGCTCAGGAAGCCGGACTTGGCGGGCTTCTCGTGGCCCTGGCAGCGCTGCGAGGCGGGCACGCCGGCGAGAGCCTGGTCGATGTGCTGGCCGCAGCCGGCCCAGGTCGCCTTTCCGCAGGTCTTGCAGGTGACGGCTTGACACATGGTGGGGTCCTTTCGGGGGTGGTCGGTCGTTCGGTGGTTCGGGGTTGTCTCGCTCAGGCGAGCGACAGGAAGAGCTTCTCGAGGTCGTCGGCGGTGAGGCCCTCGACCTCCTGCGTCTTCTCGGGGTCGATGACGCAATCGCGCATCGCGGTGGAGATGATCGCGAAGCCGGCGCGGTCCAGCGCGCTGGTGACCGCGGCGAGCTGGGTCACGACGTCGCGGCACGATGCGCCCGCCTCCATGGCGTTGATGACGCCGCCGAGCTGACCCTGCGCGCGCCGCAGCCGGTTCAGGATCTTCTTTTGCGCCGCCGCCTGCTCTTCAGGGGTTCCGGTGATCATCATGCGAGGGCTCCTTCGGTGACGAGGATGCGGGAGATGTCGGCATCATGCCAGGCCTCGAGCGTCTGCATCCCGCCGCTGAGCGACGCCGAGTCGAATCCGTGCCCGACGAGGGCGCGGTGGGCGATGTTCGAGCGCACGCCCGCTGCGCACAGGACGCGCACCGGTCGTCCTTCTGCGGCCTCGGTGACCTCGGCGATGCGGTCGCGCAGCTCGGTGTGCGGGATGTTCAGCGCGCCGGCCACATGACCGCGCGCGTACTCGGCACGCGAGCGCACGTCGAGGATGAGCGCGGTCCGCGACACCTCGTCGAGCTCGTCGGCGTACCAGAGCCGCAGGCGGCCCTCGGCGACGTTCTCGGCGACCATGCCGACGAGGTTGACGGCGTCCTTGGCCTGCCCGTAGGGCGGTGCGTACGCGAGGTCGAGGTCGATGAGATCCTCGCCTGCGAATCCGGCGCGGATCGCGGTCGCGATGACGTCGATGCGCTTGTCGACGCCGTCGGCGCCCACGGCCTGCGCACCCAGCAGCAGCCCGTCGCCGGCGCGGACGTGGACGACCAGGTGCATGCTCGTCGCGCCCGGGAAGTACCCGGCGTGCTGGTTGGGGTGCAGGTGCAGCGTGCGGTAGGCGACTCCCGCGGCGTCGAGCGCTGCGCGGTTGGCGCCGGTCAGCGCGGCGGTGAGCGAGCCGATGCGAACGATCGCGGTGCCGACGGCCGTCGGGATCGCGCGGGCGGTGCCGGCGCCGAGGATGTCGTCGGCGATGAGGCGACCCGCGCGGTTGGCGGGCCCCGCGAGCGCGACCGGGCGTGCGGCGCCGGTCACGGCATCCGTCGACACGGTGGCGTCCCCTGCCGCCCAGATGCCCGGCACCGACGTGCGGCCGTGGGCGTCGACGACGATGGCGCCGCGCTGCGTTGCGATGCCGGCCGCTTCGGCGAACGCCGTGTCGGGGCGCACGCCGGCGGACAGGACGACGAGGTCGGCGTCGAGCACGGTGCCGTCCGCGAGCACGACGCGATCGGCGTCGGTGCCCGTGTCGATGCGGGATGCCGCGACGCCGTCGCGCACATCGATGCCCAGTCGCACCAGCTCGGCGCGGACGAGGGCGGCGAGCTCGCGTTCGAGCGGCGGCAGCACGTGCGGGGCGAGTTCGACGACCGCGACGCGGAGTCCCTCCTGAGCCAGCGCCTCGGCGGCCTCCAGGCCGATGAAGCCGGCGCCGAGGACGACGGCCGAGCGGGCGCCGGACTCGACGGCCGAGCGCAGGGCGACCGCGTCGGCCACCGTGCGCAGCGTGCGCACGCGGGGGGAGTCGAGTCCGTCGATCGGCGGCCGCACCGCGACCGCGCCGGGCGCGAGGATGAGGGCGTCGTACGAGATGGTGTCGTGACCGTCGGGGTGCACGACGCTCACCGTGCGGGCCGTCGGGTCGATCGCGATCACGTCGTGGTGGATGCGGACGTCGAGGTCGAGCGCCGCACGCAGGGTCTGCGGCGTCTGCAGCAGCAGGTCATCGGAGTCCGAGATCTCGCCGCCCACGTGATAGGGGAGTCCGCAGTTCGCGAACGAGACTTCGGGCCCCCTCTCGAGCACGATGATCTCCGCCGACTCGTCGAGCCGACGTGCACGCGCCGCGGCGCTCATCCCGGCGGCGACGCCTCCCACGATCACGATCCGCATCCCGGTATCCTTTCATACCCACTGGGGTATCTCGTCCAGTAACATCAGAATACCCCCAGGGGTATAGCGAGCGCAACTCGGACCGCGCGGGTCGCCTAGCCTGGACGGGACATGGCACATCTTCTGGGGGCCGAGGCCCTGCACCTGGAGTTCCCCACCAAGGTCGTCTTCGACGGCGTCTCGCTCGGGATCGACGAAGGCGATCGCATCGGCATCGTCGGGCGCAACGGCGACGGCAAGTCCAGCCTGCTCGCGATGCTCGCCGGAAGGCTCGAGCCCGACGCCGGTCGCGTCACGGTGCGCGGCGGCGTCCGCATCGGCGTGCTCGACCAGGGCGATGAGCTCGACGACGCGTCGACGGTGGAGCGGGCCGTCGTCGGCGAGCGCGCCGAGCACGAGTGGGCGGGCGATGCGCGCGTGCGCGACGTGTTCGCGGGTCTGCTGTCGGGCATCCCGATGGACGCCGTCGTCGGTTCGCTCTCGGGCGGCCAGAGGCGCCGCGTGGCCCTCGCGCGCCTGCTGAGCGAAGACCACGACGTGCTGTTCCTCGACGAGCCCACCAACCACCTCGACGTCGAGGCGATCGCATGGCTCGCCGAGCACCTGAAGCGCCGCTGGGCTCCCTCGGC
>JAUHVN010000340.1 GCA_030425055.1 Actinomycetes bacterium
CGCCGCATCCACCGCCGATGTGCGCCTGTCGGCACCGCTCACGGTCGCCACCGGGCGGGTGTCGCGCTCGCCCTACCCCGCATCTGTCGACGCCACCTACGCGACGCCGCCGCGCAGCATCCCGGACAACTTCGCCGAGCTGCTGGGTCGCACCGTCCCCGATGCTCCGGGCACGGGAGAGCTCGGTCTTGAGACCCGCCTGGGCGACGCCCGCGGGTCCATCCTCGGCGGCATCTTCCTACGGGCCGTCATCGGCCGGGTGAAGAAAGACTTCGACGCCGCCCTCGCGATGCCCGACTCGCTCGAACGCGACGCTCGCGTGAAGAGCACCCACTTCGTGCTGCGCATGATGCCGTCGATGTCCCTGCTGTCGATGTCCATGTCATCAGCCGGCGAACTGCCGTTCCACGTCGCCGAAGGGCTCGAACTGATCGCCCACGGCCACCCGATCCGCGGCATCCGCCGCATGTCCACCAAGACCCGCACCACCGAGGACAACCGATGAACATCACCCGACTCGCCATCGACGGACTCGAGCACGGGCTGATCACCGATGAGCACCCCACCATCGCGTTCAGCCTGTCCTCCGACGCGCCCGGCGAAGACCTCGCCTCAGCCCGCGTGCGCGTGGGCGACTGGCGCGTCGAGACGACCGACCAGGTCGGCATCGTCTACGACGGCCCCCTGCAGCCGTATACCGAGTACATCGTCGAGGTCGAAGCGACCGGCACGAGCGGCGCGGTCGCCGCCGCGACGGCGACGTTCCGCACGGGCCGGCGTGACCGCCCGTGGATCGCGCGCTGGATCACCGACGGCACCTACGAGACGCCGAAGAAGCTGTCGCCGGTGCCGATGGTGTTCCGCACCGGGTTCACCGTCGGCAAGCCGGTACGCCGTGCCTGGATCGAGGCCACGGCGCTCGGCGTGTACGAGCTCGATCTCAACGGGCGGAAGGTGGGCGACGAGTACTTCGCACCCGGGTTCACCTCTTACGACCACAACCTCCAGTACCAGACCTACGACATCACCGACCGCCTCGACGCGTCGAACGAACTCGTCGTCACCGTCGCGGGAGGATGGGCGGTCGGGTCGTACACGTTCAAGCGCAAGAACAAGACGTACGCCGACCGTCAGGCGCTGCTGTCAGAGATCCACATCCAGTACGAGGACGGCACGATGGATGTCGTCGCCACTGGGCCTGACTGGCAAGTCGCGGTCGACGGCCCCGTGCGAATGGCGGAATGGTACGACGGCGAGACATTCGACGCCCGCATCACCGCGGCCGACATGACCTGGAAGCCGGTCACGCTGACCAGCCCGCGCGCGTACCCGGCGCTGCGCGCCCAGTACGGCTCGCCGGTGCGGGCGCAGGCCACGCTCACACCGATCAGCCAGACGGTCGCTCCCAGCGGCGAAGTCGTCTACGACTTCGGACAGAACTTCTCCGGCGTCATCCACGCGGTGGTCCGCGGTCGCGACGGCCAGACCGTCGTGTTCCGCCACGCCGAGGTCCTCGTCGACGGCGAACTCTTCGTCAAATCCCTCCGCACCGCAAAAGCGACTGCGACATACACCGCGATCGACGGCACCCAGACCTACTCGCCCCGGCAGACCTACATGGGCTTCCGGTACGTCGGTGTCAGCGGCATCGACCCCGACGACCTCGAACTCACCGCGCTCGTACTGCACACAGACCTGCTCCGCACCGGCTCGTTCACGTCATCAAACGAGCGACTGAACAACCTGCAGTCCGCGATCGAGTGGGGCGGGCGATCGAACTTCGTCGACATCCCCACCGACTGCCCGCAGCGCGATGAGCGCGAGGGCTGGACCGGTGACTACGCCGTGTTCGCGGCCACCGCGAGCTACAACTTCGACATGGGGCGCTTCCTCGGCAAATGGATGCGCGACATCGCCGCCGAGCAGACACGAGGCGGCGGCATCCCCATGGTCGTCCCACGCGCCGGCAACGGCTTCCCGCCGATGGCGACCTCCGTCTGGGGCGACGTCTGCATTCTCGGCCCATGGGCCGAATTCCTCGCCCGCGGCGACAAGGGAATGCTGCGCCGCAACTACCCAGTGATGAAGAAGTTCCTCACAGCCGCCGGATGGTGGTCGAAGCTGCTCTCGACGGGCGATAAGCGCCTCGTCTGGCGGTTCCCGTTCCACTTCGGCGACTGGGCCGCACCAGAAGGGCGCGCCCAGGACTGGATTGCTCGCGGCAGATGGGTCGGCACCGCGTACTACGCGAACTCGTGCGGGATCGTCGCACAGATCGCCGAACTCCTCGGCGAGCCCGCAGAGGCGAAGCGGTACCGGGCACTGCGCGCCGACATCATCCGCGCCTACCGAAACGTGTTCACCGACGGCGCGGGAACGCTCACAGGCAAGGGCGACTTCCAGACCGCCTACGTGCTCCCGCTGCACTTCGGCATGACCGACGGTGCCGAGACCGAAGCGATGGCCGGCAACCTCGTGCGCCTGATCGACGCGAACAACGGACACCTGTCCACCGGATTCCCCGGGACGCCGTACATCCTGTTCGCCCTGTCGGACAACGGGCGGATCGAGGAGGCGTTCGACTTGCTGCTGCAGACCGGTGCGCCCTCCTGGCTGTACATGGTGGATGCCGGAGGCACGACCATCTGGGAGCGCTGGGACGCCCTCCGCGAAGACGGCACCGTCAACATCGCCGACCTGCAGTCCGGCAAGGACGACGGCTCCGGCGGAATGGTCTCGTTCAACCACTACGCCGCCGGCGCCGTCGGGGACTGGCTCTACAAGCGGGTCGCCGGTATCGAACCCACCGCGGGCGGCTACAAGACGTTCCGGGTTGCACCGCTGATGGGCGGCGGTCTCACTTCCGCGGAAGGTGCCGTCGAAACCCCGTACGGCCGGGCCTCGTCATCGTGGACCCTCGACGGCGACCGGTTTACGCTGAGGGTCGAGGTACCCGTCTCGGCCCGCTGCGCAGTCGTGCTGCCCGACGGCACCGAGACCGAGGTCGCCAGCGGGGTACACGAGTTCACGTGCGCTGTGGATGCGCTGGTGGCCGTGCCATGACGGACGACTTCGCCTCGAGCTGGACCGTCCGCACCGACGGCGGGCAGCCGGAGGCGACCATCCTGCCGCACGACGGCATGATCTCCCGACCCCGCTCGGCCGATGCCCCCGGCGGGGCGCACAACGCCTGGTTCCCGGGCGCGC
>JAUHVN010000341.1 GCA_030425055.1 Actinomycetes bacterium
GAAGCTCGGCCCGAAGTCCTCCTGAGTCACCCGGTCGCTGCTCAGGTAGTAGTGCACACCCACCAGGTACGGGGCACCCAGCAGGTCAGTGTCCTCGGGCTCATCCAGGTTGATGTTCTCGGGGCCCGCCCCGTTGATGTCGTCGATGTCCAGCGACGGATCGTCGCGGGGATCTTCGAGGGCGTTCCAGTCGGGCGCCGGGTTCGCGAAGTGACAGTCATAGGGCGACGTGAACCAGTTCTGCGCGTTCGGGTGCAGCAGGTGCAGGTCCAGATCGGTGCCCACGTTGTCCGTCGCGTCATCGTCGGAAGGGGTGCTCCAGACCAGCTGGATGTGAATCGCCTGGTCGGGCTTGGCGACGATGACCACCCGCTGGGGGTTGTCGCAGGCGATGGAGTCGAGGCCCAGGTTGTCGCGCACCCGCAGCTCGATGACGTAGGTGCCGGCGAGGTCAACGAAGAACCGCGCGGTCGGCGTCGCGGTCTGGTCAGGCTGACCACCCTCGGCGGGCGCGTCGTTGCGGAAGAACGACTCGACGGGCTGCGAGATCGAGCCGTCCGGGCGATCCACCACGACCCACTCGTACTCGACGGGGCGGTTGTCCGGGCCGTCCTGGTCGATGGACGGGGAGCCATCCAGGGCCACGACGTCCAGCGGCACGACCGCGAACTCGCTCTCCGTCGACCGGGCCTGCGGGCAGGCGTTCAGCACGCCACGACCCAGCAGGGGCACCTCGCGCACAGGGTTCACAGGGTCGGTGCTCTCGATGATCAGCTTGCCGTTGTAGATGCGCTGCTCACGGGGCGTGAACGAGACGCGCACGAACCGAGGGGTCGGGGGCACGCCGTCCACGATGGCCGGCAGCGCGGCCGGAAACTCCGGCACCGAGTCGGCGTCGAGGACAAAGGCCGGGTCGCTGTCGGGCGACACGTAGATGTTGGTGATCTCGACGGCCTCGCCGCCGCAGCTCTCAATGGCGAGCGGGCGCGAGTCTGTACGGTTGACCAAGCTGGTGGGGAACTCGACCGAGGGAGGGTTCGTGCGCAGGCAGGGGGTCTGCCCGTTCGCCAGCAACGGCACCGAGAGCTCAGCGCTCCGCACGCTGTTGCTGAAGATCACCAGCTCCGCCTCATCGGGGCCCTCCTGGGGCGGCGCGTAGCGCACGCGCACCACGAAGGACTTGTCGGGCGACAGGCCCGGGGCGCCGTCGCCGTCGGGATCCTCCAGGACCACCGGCTGCCGGCGCGGATCCTTGCCGTCAATGAGCGGCGTGAAGTCCTGCGAGCCGTTCAACTGCATCTGGTCGATGAACAGGTCGGCCTGACCCACATTGGTGACCGTGAGGTCGAGGGTGCGGGTGTCGTTTGCGGAGACGCGATCGAAGTTCAGCGACGGCGGCGCGACGTTGATCTCGGCGCCGGACTGCGAGACCGAGATCGGCAGCGCCAGCTCGGCCGTGTCGCTGAGGTTGGTCTCGAGCGTGATGGCGCCACGGGCACCGCCGGGGCTCTCGTCGCTGGTGGGCTTGTAGTCCAGGAAGAAGTAGAGCGACTCGCCCGGCTCGATCCGGATCGGGTACTGGAACTGATCCGTGGTCGACCCGTAGTCGAAGCCCACCGCGTCCGGGAAGTTCTCTTCACCGGGGGCGTCGCCGTACCGAAGCCGGAACTCCTCACGTCGAGCCACGGTCGCGTTGCTGATGTTCGCGATCAGCAGGGGACCCGTCCCGTTGTTCTGAAGCTGCACGGTGCGGACGTCCTGCGTCCCGAACTGCACCTTCGAGAAGGCGAAGCGGTCGGGCGCGAGGTTGGCCCCCGGCGACTTGGTTGAGCGGATACTGTCATCGCAGCCTGCCAGGCCCGTGATGGCCCCCATGGCGATCGCGAATGAAAGGAGGACGTGAGCCCCCGTCGATGCGAGATTCTTCATTCCGGCCTCTCCCGAGTCGCGCCGTGACCCGGAGCGCTCCAGCCCTGGTCCCAGCGTGAATCCACGATCCTGGCTGAGCCCAATACCGACACAGTGCAAAAATTTTCACTCGGGCCTGCAGGCGAACGCCCGGTTAAATCGGACGACGATGCAGGCTATTTGAGGCTACGTTTGTGCAGCTGACCATGTCAAATGGTCAATCTCGTACCCACAGCGTGCGAATTCTGGAGGCGGCCGGGCGGCGCGTTGACACCCTGCAACGCCCGTGTTAGCTAGGCGCGTTCGCGCCGGGCAACCGGCCGTAAAAGACGGACGAAAACCGTTGGCGAAAAGGTGGATGATGTACAGAGGAATCCCGGCGGCCGCAGGGCTGCTCGCCCTGTTTAGCGGGCTTGCGGGCTGCGACTCGACGGTGGCTTTGGACACCACGAAGTCGCAGTTCAGCAGCGTGGTCGTGGCAGGGGCCTGTCTGGCCGGGGAGAGCGGCGACCTGTCGCTCGTCGAGGTCAACACCCTCCTCCTCACCGGCAACGACGAGGACCCCTCACTCACGCCGACCTCCAACGTCCGGGGCGCGCCCGGGCGAGTCGGCAGCATCATCACGCCCGACAGCTTTTCTTTCCGGCACACGCCCACGGGGGTCCAGGACCAGCTGCCCAAGCAGGCCTTTGCGGAGCCGGAGGACAACCCCAACCGCACGCCCGTCGCGCTGTCGCCTGAGTCGGTCGAGTTCGCTTACCTGGGGGACGACCCGAACAGCGTCAACAAGCGGCGCTTGATCATCTTCCTGCTCGACAGCTCGGCCTCGCTGATCGGCGCCGATCCCTTCGGTGGTGGCGCGCCCGAGAGCGCGAAGGCTTCGGACCGAAACGACGAGCGCATCACCTTCTTCCTCCAGCTGCTGAACAACCTCAACGCGGACGACCGGGATCAGGTCTCCCTAGTGTGGTTCAACGACCTGCCGATCATCCGTGAGGAGTACGCGGCGCCTACCGGCAACCGCGACGTCATCCGCGACGGCCTTCAGGACGAGGTGCAGTTCGCGGAGCAGGGCTCGACCCAGATTGGGCCCGCGCTCGACGCCGTCCTTCGCGCCTTTGTCTGGACGCTGCAGCTCGCGCTGATCACCATGACGCTCGTCACCGTCGCCGCCATCGTCGTGCTGGCATCGGCGTGTGCCCCGCCAGCCGGACCGCCGGCGACCACGACCACGACCACGACGACCACCACCACGACCATTCCCGTCACGGTGATCCCCGGGTTCACCTATCAG
>JAUHVN010000342.1 GCA_030425055.1 Actinomycetes bacterium
GGCGCCCGACAGCGATCTCGCGGCCGAGCTCGTGTCCGGCGCCGGCGCCGACGTGCGCGCCCGGTTCCAGGACTACCTCGAGCGCGTCCAGCGTGAGACCGAGATCGAGCGGCAGAGCACCGATCGTCCGAAGACCGGTGTCTTCCTCGACCGCTACGCGATCAACCCGATCAACGGGGAGCGGCTGCCGATCTGGGCCGCCGACTACGTCCTGGCCGACTACGGCCACGGCGCGGTGATGGCGGTTCCCGCCCACGACCAGCGCGACCTCGACTTCGCCCGCGCCTTCGACCTTCCCGTGAAGGTCGTCGTCGACACGACGGCGCCCATCACCGGTGCGATCCCGGTCATCGAGCTCGACGAGGACGGCGCGCCGATCGACCCGACGGTGGACGACCCGTCGCTCGACGAGCTCGACCCCTCGCGCACCGGCGTCGCGCTGACGGGCGAGGGCCGCATGATCAACTCCGGCTCGCTCGACGGCTTGAGCAAGCGCAACGCGATCGCGCGCATCATCGACGAGCTCGAGAAGGCGGGAACGGGCCGGGCCGCGAAGTCGTATCGCCTTCGCGATTGGCTCATCTCGCGCCAGCGCTTCTGGGGTACGCCGATCCCGATGATCCACACGGATGACGGGCGGATCGTGCCCGTTCCCGACGAGCAGCTTCCGCTGCGGCTCCCGGATGCCGAGGGCCTGGACCTCGCGCCTCGGGGCACTTCGCCGCTCGGCGGGGCCGAGGAGTGGATGCGCACCGTCGATCCTGAGACGGGCGAGCCTGCGCGGCGAGACCCCGACACGATGGACACGTTCGTCGACAGCTCGTGGTACTTCCTGCGGTTCCTGTCGCCGGGTGACCCCGCCGAGGCCTTCAGCTCCGCTCAGGCCGACCGGTGGGCGCCGGTGGACTCGTACATCGGCGGCGTCGAGCACGCGATCCTGCACCTGCTGTACGCGCGGTTCATCACCAAGGTGCTCTTCGACATGGGCCTGATCGAGTTCACCGAGCCGTTCTCGACCCTGATCAACCAGGGCATGGTGCTGCTGGGCGGGTCGAAGATGTCCAAGAGCAAGGGCAACCTCGTCGAGTTCGCGCCGAGCATGCTCGACCCGGGAGCCGATGCCGTGCGCGTCGCGATCGCGTTCGCCGGACCGGTCGAGGACGACATCAACTGGGAGGACGTCTCGACGACCGGTGCCCAGAAGTTCCTCGCGCGGGCGTGGCGCGTGGCGATGGACGTCACGAGCGAACCCGACGTCGTGTGGGCTGAGGGCGACCCGGCCCTTCGTCGCGTGACGCACCGACTGCTGGCAGATGCGCCGAGCCTCGTCGAACAGACGAAGTTCAACGTCGTGGTCGCGCGGCTCATGGAGCTGGTCAACGCGACGCGCAAGGCCATCGACAGCGGAGCCGGCCCCGCAGATCCCGCTGTGCGCGAGGCGGCCGAAGCGACGGCCATGGTCCTCGATCTGTTCGCTCCGCACACCGCCGAGGAGATGTGGCAGATCCTGGGGTACGACTCCTACGTCGGTCTCTTCCCGTGGCGCAGCCCCGATCCGACGCTGCTCGTCGAGGACACCGTCACGGCGGTCGTGCAGATCGACGGAAAGGTGCGCGCGACCCTCGAGGTTCCCGCGCGTATCGCGGGGGACGCGCTCGAGACGCTGGCGCGCGAGGACGCGCGTGTCGTCCGCTCGCTCGCGGGGCGCGAGATCACGCGTGCCGTCGTCCGTCCGCCCAAGGTCGTGAGCTTCAGCACCCACTGACGCCCGTTCCTCCCCAGGCGGCTGATCGGCAGCCCTCGTCCTCAGATCCCCTGAGACGCGAGGGCGGCACGGGCCGGGTGCGTAGCGTCGGCATGTGACCTCAGTCGCGCCCGACACGGGATCCCGCCGCCGGCGCCTGGGAGTGGGCGCGGCGATCGTGATCGGACTCGCGGCGGCCGCGATCACGATCGGCATCGGGGTCGTGCGCACCGCGGTGGCGCCGGTGGAGACCGTGCCGTTGATCGCGGGGCAGGCCACGTCCTCGCCGCTCGAGGCATGGGTCCACGTGACCGGCGCGGTCCGTCTGCCGGGGGTCTACACGGTCGAGGCATCGGCTCGCGTCCTGGACGTCATCGCCGCGGCCGGCGGGTTCACGGATGCCGCGGATCGCGAAACGGTCAACCTCGCGCGCCCCGTCACCGACGGCGAGCTCCTCCATGTGCCCGAAGTCGGAGAGACGGTGCCGACGGCAGCGTCGGACGGACGGGTGAATCTCAACACCGCTGACGTGGCTGCCCTCGACGGACTCCCGCGCATCGGCCCGGCGCTGGCGTCGCGGATCGTCGCGTGGCGCGACGAGCACGGCCGGTTCACGAGCGTCGACGACCTGCTGGCGGTGCCCGGCATCGGCGACGCGATCCTCGCGGGTCTTCGGGAGCTGGTGACGGTGTGAGCGCGATGCGGCGGGCCGCGCTGCGCGGGGTGCCCATCGCCGCGGCTGCGTGGGCCTCGGCCGGCTACGCGACGCATCACCCCGCGCATGCGATGCCGGCTGCTCTCGCGCTGGGCATCGGTGCGGCGGCGCTCCTCGCTGTGGCCGTGTTCGCCGCCCGACGAGATCGGTGGATCGTCTCGATCGTCGCGTGCGCCGTCGCGGCCGCAGCGGCGCTGTCGGTCGCGCTCGCCGCGCCGGCGCGCAGCGCTGTGCAGCACCTGGCCGCCGATGGCGCACGGGTGATGACGATCGAAGCCGTCGTGAGCGGGAAGGTGCAGGAGGCCGAGGACGGCGCCGTGCGGTTCGAGGCGATCGTCGCCGATGCCCGAAACGGTGCGCAGCGGGTGAGCGGCGCGGCGCCCGTCCGGATCCACGGGACGACGCTCGAGCGATTGGACGTCGGTTCCGTCGTGCGCGTCCGTGCGACGGGGACGGACACGTTCCCGGGGGATCGTGCGGCGCTGTCGGTGCGTGCGATCGACCCGATCGAGGTGCTCGCCGAGCCCGACGGCCTGCTGTCCGTGGCATCCGCTCTGCGCCTCGGTCTCGTCGACGCCTCGCGCGGCCTGCCCGGCTCTGGCGCCGGCCTCGTGCCCGGTCTCGCCGTCGGCGACACCTCTGCCGTCGATCCCCAGCTCGATGCGGCGATGAAAGCCTCGTCGCTGTCGCATCTCACCGCAGTGTCGGGCGCCAACTGCGCCCTCGTCGTCGGTCTCGTC
>JAUHVN010000343.1 GCA_030425055.1 Actinomycetes bacterium
GCGACGTGGCCGATGACTGCTCGCGGGTGCCGATCGACGCCCAGGACCGGCGGATCACGCTGCTCGAGTCCACGGAGCGCGCCGACAGCGCGACGGTGGAGGTGCTCATCGTGACGGTGTACGGATCGGGCCCGCTCGGCGCCGACGAATACGAGAGCGAGGGCGTGTTCGATCTCGTGCAGGACGGCGACGGCTGGCTCATCCGCACCGCGCCGTGGGAGCTCATCGTGTGCGATCCGTCGGGGTCGCGATGATGGCCGCGACCGGGCGTGCGCAGACGGTCGTGCGGCGTCTGCTCGTCTACGGCATCCTGTTCGCGCTGGTCACCGTCGCCGCGAGCGGCCTGTCGGGGATCATCGAGCGCGCGATCGCGGGCGGCGCCGTGCTCACGACCGACGACTCGGGTCTGGCGCTCTCGCTCGCCTTCACCGTCATCGGCGCCCCGCTCGCGGGACTGCTCTGGTGGTGGCAGCGTCGGCGGTTCTCGGATGCCGCCGAGCGGGACTCGCTCGTGTGGGCGATCTATCTCGCCGCGATGTCGACGGTCTCGCTCGTCGTCGCCGCGACGGCGACCGCGACCGCGGGTGCCGAGGGGATGGCGGGTCGGTGGGAGCCCGGCGCCGTCGCCACCGCCGTCGTCTGGTCGGGCGTGTGGATCTGGCACCGTTCGATGCGACGCAGCCGTGTGACGGCGCCCACGCGCCTCGCCGAGCTGCCCGTGACCCTCGGTTCGGTGTTCGGGCTCGTGCTGCTGGCCGTGGGCCTGATCGGCGTGCTGTCGTCGCTGCTGGGCGCCGCGCTCGCGGGCGTCGAGCCGGTGCTCGTCCGCTCGCAGCCCTGGCCGGTCGCCGTGCTGCAGGCGCTCGTGTGGGCCGTGGTCGGCGCGGGCGTGTGGTGGCGGCACTGGTATCGCGATGGCGGGCGTGCCGCGACCGGCGCCTTCGCGCAGGTCGCTCTCGTCGTGGTCGTCGGCGCCGGCGCCGCCACGACGCTGTTCGCCGTGGGCACCGTGCTGTACGTCGTGCTGCGGCTGCTGTTCGACGTCGATCCCGTGTCCGACGTGCTCGGCCCGCTCGACATCGCCGTCGCCGCAGCCCTCATCGGCGGGATCGTGTGGGTCTTCCATGCCGATGTCGTGGCGACGCGCACCGACGTCGTTCGTCGCGGCGCCCGGCTCGTCGTCTCGGGCATCGCCCTGATCGGAGCGGCGAGCGGATTCGGCGTCGTCGTGAACGCCCTGCTCGCGACCCTCACGCCGCGGATCCTCGACGACGACCCCCGCACGCTCCTGCTGGGAGGACTCAGCGCTCTCATCGTGGGCCTGCCGGTGTGGTGGTTCGCGTGGCGCCCGGCGCGTGCGGCATCCGCCGACGATGCGGCGGACCGTGCGCGGCGCGTCTACCTCGTGACGATCTTCGGGGCCAGCGCCGTCGTCGCCATCGTCACGCTGCTGCTCATCGGCTTCCGGCTGTTCGAGTTCGCGCTGGGCGACGTGGCCGGCGCCGGGCTCATCGAGCGCATCCGCGCCCCGTTCGGTCTGCTGAGTGCGACGGCCGTCGTCTTCGGCTACCACTTCGCCGTGTGGCGGCGCGACCGCGCGCTCGCCCGGCCCGAGCCCGCCGCGTCGGAGATCGGACGCGTGATCGTCGTCGCCGCCGCGGAGGCGGAGGCGCTCCGCCGCGGCATCCGGTCGGCGACGGGCGCCGTCGTCAGCGTGCTGCATGCCGCGGACGACGGTGAGACCGCCGAGCTGCGTGACGACGATCTCGATGCGGTGCTCACGGCCCTGTCGGGGATCACGGCGCCGGGCGTGCTCGTGCTGCGGGGGGAGGGCGGCATCCGGACCGTCCCGCTCTCGCGGGCGGCGCCCCGCGAGCTCGAGACGGGGTAGACTCTCCGAAGCCCTCCGCGAGGCGGCATCCAGGCCAACTCCCCCAGGACGGAAACGTAGCAAGGGTAACCAGGCTCTGCCGGGTTCGCGGAGGGTCTTCATATGTCCGCGGGTCAATGCGGCGAAGCCGCGTTGACGCGGGACATATGAAGATCGAGTGCCGGCGCGCAGCGCCGGTGTATCGAGATCTTGTTCCTTCCGGGTGATGACACGCGGTCGCCCGTAGGCTGGACGCGTGGCGCAGAGCATCTACATCACGTCCGCGGAAGGCCACTCCGGCAAATCGTCGGTCGCCCTCGGTGTGCTCGACACGCTGAGCAGGGCCACGCCCAGAGTCGGGGTCTTCCGGTCGATCGCGCGGTCGACGGCCGAGCGCGACTACGTGCTCGAGATGCTGCTGGCCCACGCGGGCGTCGACCTCGACTACGACGAGTGCATCGGCGCCACGTACGACCAGGTGCGGTCCGATCCTGAAGCGGCTCTCGGGCGCATGGTCGAGCGGTACAAGGCGGTCGAGGCGCAGTGCGATGCCGTCGTGATCCTCGGCAGCGACTTCACCGACGTCGGCAGCCCCGCCGAGCTGGGCTACAACGCGCGCATCGCCGCGAACCTCGGCGCTCCCGTGCTGCTCGTGCTGTCGGGCCGCGCCGGCCAGGGCGAGCAGCTGGGGCAGAGCCACGCGCGCACGCCCGACGAACTCGGGCAGATCGCGGCACTGGCGCTCACCGAGCTGTCCCACGCGCGCGCCGGCCTGCTGGCGATCGTCGCGAACCGCACCGAGCCCGCCGCGCTGGACGACGCGGTCGCGGCGATCCGCCGCGTGTCGGATGCCGCCCCCGCCGCGCTGCGCGCCAACCCGTCGCGCCCGCTGCCGGTGTGGGCGCTTCCCGAAGACCGCTTCCTGGTCTCGCCGGCGATGCGCGACGTCATGCGCTCGCTGGATGCCGAGTTCGTCACGGGCGACGAAGAGCTGCTCGGTCGCGAGGTGCTCGCGGTCGTGGTGGCCGGCATGTCGATGGTGAACGTGCTGCCGCGCCTCATCGACAGCGCGATCGTCGTCGTCCCCGCCGACCGCACCGAAGTGCTGCTGGCGGCGCTGCTGGCCCATTCGTCGGGCACGTTCCCTTCGCTGGCGGGCATCGTGCTCAACGGACCCTTCCCCCTGCCCGAGCCGATCCGGCTGCTCATCGAGGGCATGGGGTCGTCGCTGCCGGTCATCGCCACGGATCTCGGCACGTACGAGACCACGCTGCGCATCATGGGCACCCGCGGACGCCTCGCG
>JAUHVN010000344.1 GCA_030425055.1 Actinomycetes bacterium
GCGGGTCGACCGGGTGTTCAGCGTCGGCGAGCCGCTCAGCGCCGAGGCGGTCCGGTGGGGTGTCGAGCACCTCGGGATCACGTTCCGCGACACGTGGTGGCAGACCGAGACCGGCGCGATCATGGTGTCGGCGCTGCCCGGTGTCACCGAGGCCAAGCCCGGCAGCGCGCAGGTGCCGCTGCCCGGCATCAGCATCGACGTGGTCGACGAGCAGGGTGAGCACGTCGGCAACGGCAACGGAGGTCTGCTGGTGGTCACCGAGCCGTGGCCGAGCATGCTCCGCGGCATCTGGGGCGACCCGGAGCGCTTCGTCGAGACCTACTGGGAGAAGTTTCGCGACCAGGGCTTCTACTTCGCCGGCGACGGGGCGCGTCTCGACGACGACGGCGACGTGTGGCTGCTCGGCCGCGTCGACGACGTCATGAACGTGTCGGGTCACCGACTGTCGACGGCCGAGATCGAATCGTCACTGGTCGCCCACGAGGCGACCGCCGAGGCCGCGGTCGTCGGAGCGAGCGACGAGACCACCGGACAGGCGGTCGTCGCGTTCGTCATCCTCAAGGAGAGCTACCTCGCCGCGCACTCGCCCGAGGGCCTCGCCCAGCAGCTGCGCCTGTGGGTGGGCGAGCAGATCGGCCCGATCGCCCGGCCGCGCGACATCTACATCGTCAGCGAGCTGCCGAAGACCCGCTCGGGCAAGATCATGCGTCGCCTCCTGCGCGACGTCGCCGAAGGTCGCGAAGTGGGCGACACCACGACCCTCGCCGACACCGCGGTGATGAGCGTGATCTCGGGGCAGGTCAGGTAAGCGAGAAGACGACCTCGACCTCGACCGGGGCGTCGAGGGGCAGCACCGCGACGCCCACGGCCGAACGCGCGTGGCGTCCGGCCTCGCCGAAGATCTCGCCGAGCACTTCGCTCGCGCCGTTGACGACGCCGGGCTGTCCGGTGAACTCCGGCACGGATGCCACGAAGCCGGTGACCTTGACGACCCGGGCGAGCCGGTCGACGCCGCCAGCGGCGGCGGCCGCGGCCGCGAGCGCGTTGAGGGCGCACGTGCGGGCGAGGTCCTTGGCGTCGGCGGCGGGCACGAGTCCGTGCCCGTCACCCACCTTGCCGGTGGCCGGCAGCGCTCCCGAGACCATGGGCAGCTGTCCGGCGGTGTAGACGAGGTCGCCGTGCACGGTGGCCGGCACGTAGGCCGCGACCGGGGGGACGACGTCGGGCAGATCGATGCCGAGTTCGCCGAGGCGGCCGGAGACGCTCACCGGGTCACTCCCCGTCGAACTGGCGCGCGGCCTGCGCAGCGGCATCCAGCCCCGCGTTGTCGGCCCCCGCGCCCGAGGGGCGCTTGAGGTAGGCGACGAGGCCGCCCTCGGGTCCGGGCACCACCTGCACGAGCTCCCACCCCTGCTTGCCCCAGTTGTTGAGGATCGCAGCGGTGTTGTGGATCAGCAGGGGCGTGGTCAGGTACTCCCACGTCGTCATCGATGTCTCCTCGCAGGGGCGCGCGTCAAGGGATCGCCCAGGGTTCTGGCCTACGATCAAGCCTATGCCTGATAAGAATCGGACGGCCAGCGGCGTGCTCGGCGGACTCGCCGGATTGGTCGGCCTCAGCGCCGTCGCGGGAGTGCTCGTCACCGCGACAGTGACCCCCGCGATCGCGGTGTCGGGCGCAGCGGCATCCAGCGCCATCACGATGTTCGACAACCTCCCGAGCGTGCTCGACATCGACCGCCTGATGCTCCCCACGACCCTCTACGCCAAGAAGGCCGACTCGGACGACTACGTCGAGCTCACCCAGTTCTACGACCAGAACCGGTCGCCGGTCGAGTTCGACGAGATCACCCCGGTCATGTACGACGCGATCCTCTCCAGCGAGGACCCGCGCTACTACCAGCACGGCGGCGTCGACCTCATCGGAACGACCCGCGCCGTGCTGTCGAACCTGCGCGGCGGCGGCGAGACCCAAGGTGGATCCTCGATCAGCCAGCAGTACGTCAAGAACATCCTCGTCCAGCGCTGCGAAGCCGACGCCGAGACCGAGGAAGAGAAGTACGAGTGCTGGACGGCGGCGACGACCGCCGCGGGCGACGAGGGCATCCAGCGCAAGCTGCAGGAGATGCGGTACGCGATCGCCCTCGAGCAGAAGTACTCGAAGAACGAGATCCTGCTCGGCTATCTCAACATCGCCAATTTCGGCGGCACCACCTACGGCATCGACGCGGCGGCCCGCCGCTACTTCGGCGTCGCCGCCAAGGACCTGACCCTCGCGCAGGCCGCCACCCTCGCGGGCATCGTCCAGAACCCGAACACGTACCGCATCGACAGGGCGGGCGGTTCGATCTTCAACTCCGACGGCGTGGGCCTCAACGGTGCGCCCGACGGTGAAGTGGATGCCCCGGCCGGCCAGCTCGCGGCGCTCGACAGCCTGCTCGCCGACGGAACGATCGACGACGAGCAGTACCTCGCCGCCGCCGACGGCTACACCCTCACCAAGGGCCGCCAGCTGTACGTGCTCAGCCGCATGCTCGACGACGGCAAGATCACGCGCGATCAGTACATCGAGGCCGCGATCGCGCCGATCACACCAAAGATCACGTCGCCCAAGACCGGATGCTCGGCGGCGAGCGGCGCGGAGTACTACTGCCAGTACGTGCGCTACGTGGTCGAGAACGACCCCGCGTTCGGCGCCACGACCGACGAGCGCACCGAACTGCTCCGCCGCGGCGGCCTCAACATCTACACCACGCTCGACTGGAGCCTGCAGAAGTCGTCGACCGAGACGATGTCGCGCTACGCGCCGAGCGCGATCGAGGGCTGGGACTTCGGCTCGACCTCGGTCAGCGTCGAAGCCGAGACCGGCCGAGTGCTCGCGATCGCCCAGAACACCAAGTTCCGCGAGGACCAGACCGACGACCCGAACTACTCGAGCATCGTCTACGCGGGTGACCTCACCTACGGCGGCTCGCGCGGCTTCAACGCCGGCTCGACCTTCAAGCTGTTCACCGCCGCCATGGCGCTCGAGGAGGCGGTCGATACCGCGCTCGCCACCCCGGCCGGGCGCACGGTCGATCTCGGCGGCACCGCCTCCACCACGGAGGCCGGCAAGGCCATCGCCGACGCGCTGGGAGCGGCGGGGTGAGC
>JAUHVN010000011.1 GCA_030425055.1 Actinomycetes bacterium
CTGAGCTTCGATCGCTCGGATCAGCGACCGAGCCGGTCGTAGTCGGCGAGCGCCTTCGCGTCCTCGGCGTCGCGCATCGCGCGGCGGGCCGCGTCGAGCGCCGCGACCGGGTCCTGCGCGCTGCGTGCCCCGGCCAGTTCGTCCTGCGCCGACATGAGGCGGGATCGGGCCTCTGCCCCGGCACGGGCGTGGGTCACCGCCGATTCGGCGTGCGCGATCGCCGTGCGCGCGGCGGCGAGCGTGCCCGGCAGCGCGGTGCGGGCGCCGCGCAGCCGCTGCTGGGCCGTGCGGGCGTCGCCGAGTGCGAGGTCGAGGCGGTCGCGCAGTCGCGCGATGCGGTCGATCGTGCGGGTGGGGCGACGGGATGCCTCGGGCTCGAGGGCGTCGAGCTCGGCCGAGATCGCGCGCAGCTCGCCGCCGAGGCGGTCGGCGTCGACGGGCTCGAGCGCCTCACGGGTGGCGGTCGCCTGACGCAGCGCGGAGCGCGCGGCGTCGAACTCTCCCGGCACCGCCTGCGCGGCCTGCGTCACCATGCGGTGGGTCTCCTCGAGCAGTCGCGTCTCGGTCTCGGCCGTGCGCAGCGCCTTCTCGGCGGCCGCGAGTTCGCCGAGCGCGCTGCGGCTCGGGTCGTCGGCGTGGGCCTCGGCGGCCGACAGCAGCCGATCGGCTTCGTCGGCGGCGGCGATGGCGGCCTCGGCCGCGCCCGATGCCTGAGACCATTCCTCCGGCGCGAAGCGTTCGGCCATGTCGTCGACCAGCGCGGTCGGGTCACCCATGCCGGCCCGCAGTCGGTCGAGCCGGATGCGCGCGGCGTCGACCTGGCGCGACGCGCTCACGTTCGCCCGCATCCAGTCGTCGTGCTCGCGCCGCGCGGCGGCGATCGTGCCCAGCGCCTCCTCTGCGCGCCGTTCGATGCGGGCCGAGCCTCGGCGCACCTCGTCGGGGCGCACATCGGGCAGGCCGAGGGCGCGGAAGGCGTCGAAGGCCTCATCGCGCACGTGCTGTGCCGTGATGCGTGCGCGGCGCAGCGACGGCGGCGCGCCCCCGCCGTACAGGGCGCCCGAGAGACCCACCTCGAGCTCGAGCTCGTCGACGGCGTCGTCGAGGCGCACGAGCGCGGCGCCGGCCTGTGCCCGTGCGGCATCCGCGGCCGCCCGCGCCCGGGGTGACCGACGCGCGCGCCGGACGGCCCACACGATCGCCGCGACAGCGAGGGCCGCGACGACGAAGACCACGATCGGCGGGATGACCCAGCGCAGGACCTCGCCGACGACCTCATTCACCGGCATCCTCCAGCAGCAGGTCCGCACGCAGCTGGGCGATGTCGTCGACGACCGCCTGCGCACCCTCCGATTCGTGCGGCCAGCCGAAGCCCCACTGCACGAAGATGACCGGGATGCCCCACTCGCGGCCGCCCTCGACGTCGTGGTGGCGGTCGCCGATCAGCACGGGGCGGCTGGTGTCGACGCCGGCCGCGCGCAGGCGCCGCAGCGCTTCGGCGACGATGTCGGACTTGGCGCTCAGCGTGCGCTCGTCGGGGGTCGCGCCGGCCATCGCGGTGAACGATCCCGACAGGTCGAAGTGCTCCATGAGGGCGACGACCTGCACCTCGGGCTTCGAGCTCGCGGTCGCCTGCGGGATGCCGGCGGCCGCGACGTCGCGGATGAGATCGCCGATGCCGGGGTACAGCCGGGCACCCGCCGCGTAGCCCTCGGACTTGTTGAGTCCGCGGTAGAACGCGACCGCCTCGCGCGCCTCGTCGGGGGTCATGCCGACGTTGGTCTGGAACGAGTCGTACATCGGCGGGCCGATCCAGTGCGATAGTTCGGCGCGCGTCGGCGGCTGTTTGCCGAAGTGCTCGAGCGCGATGGTGAGACGCCGCAGGATCCCCTCCGACGCGTCCACGATCGTGCCGTCGACATCCCACAGGATGCAGGTCCACGGAGAGCGACTCGGCATGACCCCAGCCTATTCGCGCTCCGCAGCGGCCGCGCGTCGGTCCCAACGCAGTTCAACCGCGCCGAATCGCGGGTTCGGCGCGGTCGTACCGACCGTTCGGCGCGGTCGAACTCGGCGCCACCCGATTCAACCGCGCCAAATCGCGCGTGCCACCCGCAAGGACTCGCCTTTCGGCGCGGTGGAACCAAACCGGGCGCCGCGTCAGAACAAGCGCGGGGCGCCGGAGTCGATGCCCTTCATGCCCTCGTAGTCGAGGGTGACGCAGCGGATGCCGCGGTCGGCGGCGAGCACCTTGGCCTGCGGCTTGATCTCCTGCGCGGCGAAGACACCGGTGACCGGCGCGAGGTGCGGGTCGCGGCCGAGCAGCTCGAGGTAGCGCGTGAGCTGTTCGACGCCGTCGATGTCGCCGCGGCGCTTGACCTCGACGGCGATCGTGCCGCCGGCGGCGTCCCGCAGCAGCAGGTCGACCGGACCGATCGCGGTCGGGAACTCGCGGCGCACGAGCGTGAGGCCGTCGCCGATCACGTCGACCTGCTCGGCCAGCAGCCGCTGCAGGTCGGCCTCGACGCCGTCCTTCTGCAGACCCGGGTCGATGCCGAGCTCATGCGACGAGTCGTGCACGACCTCGTAGATGCGCACCAGCAGCGCATCGCCGGTCTTCGCGTGGGTGACGCGCCACTGCTCGACGACGCCCGCGGACGCGGCATCCTCATCGGGCTCTTCGACCGTGAGCGAGCAGGGCGGGCTCATCCAGTTGAGCGGCTTGTACGACCCGCCGTCCGAGTGCACCAGCAGACTGCCGTCGCCCTTGTGCACCAGCAGCCGGGTGGCCAGCGGCAGGTGCGCGGTGAGACGGCCGGTGTAGTCGACCGAGCAGCGGGCGATGACGAGACGCACCGCTCCACGGTACGGCCTCCATCGCGAGAAACCACATCGAGCGCGGGAAACGCCCGGGTTCGTGGCTTCTCGCGGCAAGGGTGGTTTCTCGCCGGCGGCGCGCTCCGCCGCGCGGGTCAGTCGTGCGGGTGGCCGGCGCCGACGGTCGAGCCGGCGATCGGCTTGGCCGCCCCCGAGGCGAGACCCGAGAGGACGATGAGGCCCACGATGATCCACAGCGTCGGCAGGATGCCGATCTGGTGGCTGATCCAGCCGAGCACCGGCGGTCCGCACAGGAATGCGAGGTAGCCGATCGTCGCGGCAGCCGACACGGATGCCGCGGCCTTGGCCGGGTCGTCGGCGGCGGCCGACATGCCGAGCGGGAAGCCGAGCGATGCGCCGGCGCCCCACAGGGCGACGCCCACGAGGGCGAGGGGCAGCGACGGCGCGAGGATGAACAGCATCAGACCGATCGCGGCGGTGACGGCGAGAATGCGCAGCGTCCAGACCCGGCCGATGCGGTCGACGAGCGGACCGCCCAGGATGCGGAACACCGTCATCGCGACCGAGAAGATCGTCAGCGCGATCGCGCCGACCGCCTCGGTCTGGCCGTGTCCGTCGACCATGGCGATCGTGAGCCAGTCGTTGGCGCTGCCCTCGGCGAACGCCATGCCGAGCATGATCGCGCCGATGGCGTACGTGCGCGGGTCACGCCACACGGCCAGAGCCTGCAGGAGCCGCTCGCGCCGCGGGGTCGTCGCCGCGGCCTCGTCGCCCGTCGCCTCGCGCACCGGCACGGCCCGCAGCGCGAGCAGTCCGGCGATGAGCACGAGCGTGCCGACGATCCACAGATGCCACGCGACGCCGACCTGCAGCGCGGCCATCGCGATGCCGATGCCGGCGCCGGCGACGGTGCCGATGCTGAAGAAGGCGTGGAACAGCGGCATGAGCGTGCGGCCGGATGCCTGCTCGACCGCCGCCGCCTCGACGTTCATCATGACGTCGGTCGCGCTCATGCCCATGCCCATGAGGGCCAGGCCGATCGAGGCGACGAGGAACGAGCCGAGGAACTGCACGCCGACGCCGACGATGATCACGCCGAGCGAGAACGTGAGGATCGTGAGGAACATGCCGCGCCGCGCGCCCCAGCGCACGACCATGACGTTCGCGAGCGAGAGGCCCACGATCGAGGCGGCGCCGGCCACGAAGAGCAGGATGCCGACCTCGGCGTCGTTGATGTCGAGGTCGACCTTGACCGCGGGCAGGCGCGACGCCCACGAGGCGAAGCCGAGGCCCGTGGCGAAGAAGATGGTGAAGATCGCGGTGCGCCAGCGGACGAGCTGACGGCGCGACAGGTCGACGTCGATCACGCGGTCATGCTACCGAATCGATTCGAGAATTGTCGAATCGATTCGACGGATGCCGCGATCCTCGCCTACGATCGGGGGATGGGCGCACGACGAGCCACCATTTCCGACGTCGCACGCGAGGCCGGCGTCTCGCCGTCGACGGCGTCGGTGGTCTTCAGCGGCAAGACGCCGGTGTCGGCCGAGACCCGTGCGCGCGTGCTGGCCGCCGCCGAGAGCCTCGGCTACAGCGGTCCCGACCCCCGGGCCGCGTCGCTGCGCACCGGGCGCTCGGGCATCGTCGGCGTCGTCTTCGAAGAGCACCTCGGCGCCGCGTTCCTCGACCCGGTGAAGACCGTCATGATGGACGGCCTCGCCGACGCCGTCGCCCCGCTCGGGGCCGGCCTGCTGCTGCTGCGCGACCACGATCCCGCGGGCGTCGGGGCATCCCTCACCACGGCGCCCCTCGACGCCGCCGTGCTCATCGGCTGCAGCGGCATGCTGCGCGAGTCTCTCTCGGTGGTGCACACCCGCGGCATCCCGGTCGTCGTCATCGAGGGGGATGCCGGATCCGACGTGCCGCGCATCGACCTCGACAACCGCGAGGCGCAGCGGCAGGCGGCGAGCCACCTGCGCTCACTCGGCCACGACGACGCGGTCGTCCTCTCACTGCCCGTCCACACCGACTGGAAGCCCGGCTGGGTGCCCGAAGGCACCCCGATCGAGGTCGACGTCGCCCGCGACCGCCTCGACGGCGTGCGCGATGTCTTCCCGCGTGCGCGCGTGTACGCGGCGGGCGCGAGTTCGATCGACGAGGGCTTGAAGGCCGGCCGCGTGCTGCTGGCCGATCCGGCGGCGTGGCCGACCGCCGTGATCGCGCAGAGCGACCTGCTGGCGGCCGGAGTCGTGCGCGCCGCCGAGGAGGCGGGCCTCGATGTGCCGCGCGACCTCAGCGTCACCGGCTTCGACGGCATCGAGGTCGACGGGCTGGCCCCCTACGAGCTCACGACGCTCGTGCAGCCGGCCGCCGACAAAGGCCGCGCAGCGGGTGCGGCCGTCGCGGCGATGCTCGACGGGCGGGATGCCGCATCCATCCGGTTCACCTGCGCGTTCCGCGAGGGCAACACGACTGCCGTCGCACCGGTGATGGCGACGGGAGGCCGTGCCGCCTCCGGCGGATAAACTGATCCGCACACCCTGATCGCCCGAGCCGCCCGGTGCCGGCGGCCGACGACCACGAGGAGGACGCGCATGCTCCTCCTGCTCGGTGCGTTCGCTCTCGTGCCGATCGCCGTGCCGTGGCTCACGCGCCGGCTGGGTCCCCGCGCGTTCCTCATCGCCGCACTGCTGCCGCTCGCGGCCTTCGTCCATGCCGCGGTCATGACGCCGCGCGTGCTGGCCGGATCGCCGCCCTTCGAGTCGTACGACTGGATCCCGCCGCTGGGCATCGAGCTGTCGATGCGCATGGACACCCTCTCGTGGGTCATGACGCTCATCGTGACGGGCGTCGGTGCGCTCGTGCTCATCTACTGCCGCTGGTACTTCGGCGGCAAGGGCGAGCCGATCGGCCAGTTCGCCGCCGTGCTGCTCGCCTTCGCCGGCGCGATGTACGGGCTGGTGCTCACCGACGACCTCGTCGTGCTGGTGATGCTGTGGGAGGTCACGAGCGTGCTCTCGTACCTGCTCATCGGCTACTACAACCGCCGCGCGGCCAGCCGGCGCGCCGCGCTGCAGGCGCTGCTGGTCACGACGCTCGGCGGACTGGTCATGCTGATCGGCGTCGTGCTCATGGTCGTCGAGGCGGGCACGTCGAGCATCTCGACGATCCTGACCGAGGTACCCACCGGCCCGGTCGTCGACGCGGCGCTCGTGCTGCTGCTGGTCGGTGCGCTCAGCAAGTCGGCGATCTTCCCGTTCCACTTCTGGCTGCCCGGCGCCATGGCGGCGCCCACCCCGGTGAGCGCGTATCTTCACGCCGCGGCGATGGTCAAAGCGGGCATCTACCTCATCGCGCTGCTCGCGCCGTTCTACGCGGATTCGCCCGTCTGGCGGCCCATCGTCATCTCGCTCGGCGGCTTCACGATGCTGCTCGGCGGCCTGCAGTCGCTGCGCGAGACCGACCTCAAGCGCATCCTCGCCTTCGGCACGGTGAGCCAGCTCGGCTTCCTCACCGTCGTGCTCGGCTTCGGCACGCGCGACGCCGCGCTCGCGGGTCTCGCGCTGCTGATCAGCCACGCGCTGTTCAAGTCGGCGCTGTTCCTCATCGTCGGCGTGATCGACCGTCAGCTGGGCACGCGCGACATCGACGAGCTCAGCGGAGTCGGCCGGCGGGCGCCCGTCATCGCGACCGCGTCGTTCATCGCGATCGGCTCGATGGTCGGCATCATCCCCACCATCGGGTTCGTCGCGAAGGAGGGCGCGCTCACCGCCCTGCTCGACGAAGCCCTCGGCGGTTCGGTGTGGGGGGCCGTCGCGCTCGGCGCGGTCATCCTCGGCTCGGTCCTCACCGCGGCGTACGGCATGCGCTTCCTGTGGGGCGCGTTCTGGACCAAGCGGGATGCCTCGGGCGCGCCGCGTCCCGCGACCGAGTGGCCGAGCCCCCCGATCGGCTTCGTCACCGCCCCCGCGCTGCTGGCCGCCTTCAGCCTGGTCGCCGGATTCACGGCATCCGCCCTCGACGTCGCGCTCACCCCGTACGCCGACCAGGCTCCGGAGGCGACCCCGGGCGTGCCGGCGCCCGAGTACCCCGCCCATCTCGCGCTGTGGCACGGCTTCGAGCCGGCGCTGTGGATTTCGCTCGGCACGATCGCGGTCGGCGCCGTCGTCTTCGCCCTCACCGCACGGCGCGAGGGCGGGCGGATGCTGCCCTTCACCGCGTCGGACGTCTACAACCAGGCGCTGCGCGGCGTCGCGCGGCTGTCGGTGCTCACCACGAGCGTCACCCAGCGCGGCTCGCTGCCGGTGTACGTCGGCACGATCTTCGTCGTCTTCGTCGCCGCCGAGGCCACCGCACTGCTCGCCGGCTCGGAATGGCAGGCGGCGCTCGACGCCTACCAGACCCCGATGCAGCTCGTCGTGCTGCCGATCATGGTCGTCGCGGGACTCATCGCGGTGCGCGCGCGCAAGCGGTACACCGGCGTGGTGCTCGTCTCGGTCACGGGCCTCGGCATGGTGCTGCTGTTCGCCACGAGCGGGGCGCCCGACCTCGCGCTCACGCAGATCCTCGTCGAGACGGTGACCCTCGTCGCGTTCGCCCTCGTGCTTCGGCGCATCCCGTCGCGCATGGGCGAGCACAACGCGTCGGTGTGGCCGGTCGCACGCGCGGTCCTCGGTGCCGCGGTGGGCGTCACGATGGCGCTCGTCGCGATCGTGGCCACCGCCGCGCGCGTCGCGGCGCCGATCTCGGACGACTTCGCCGACCTCGCCTACGAACTCGGACACGGCCGCAACGTCGTGAACGTGACGCTGGTCGACATCCGCGGCTGGGACACGATGGGTGAACTCTCAGTGCTGATCCTGGCCGCGACGGGTGTGGCATCCCTCGTCTTCATCACGCACCGCTCCGACACGCTGTCGCAGCTGACCTCGCCGCTGCCGCGCACCGGCGCTCGCAGCCGGCAGCCGCTCGTCGAGACGTCCGAGGGCATCAAGCCCTTCGGCGAGGCGCCCGAGAGCCGGCGCACCGCATGGCTGCTCGGCGGCGCGAAGGTGCGACCCGAGAACCGCTCGATCGTGCTCGAGGTGATCGTGCGCATCCTCTTCCACACGATCATCATCGTGTCGCTGTACCTGCTGTTCGCCGGCCACAACCTGCCCGGCGGCGGCTTCGCGGGTGGTCTCGTCGCCGGCATGGCGCTCGTGATGCGCTACATCGCGGGCGGGCGGTACGAGCTCGGCGTCGCCGCGCCGACCGACGCGGGCCGGCTGCTCGGCATCGGCATGTCGATCGCCGTCGGCTGCGCGATCGTTCCGCTGATCTTCGGCGCCGCGCCGCTGACGAGCACGTGGTTCGAGGCCGAGCTGCCGGTCATCGGCCACATCGAGTTCGTCACATCGACGCTGTTCGACATCGGCGTGTACCTCGTGGTCATCGGCCTCGTGCTCGACGTGCTGCGCAGCCTCGGCGCCGAGGTCGACCGCCAGACCCACGAGCAGCGCGTGCAGGGGGTGCAGGTCTGATGGACGTCTCTCTCGCCCTCATCGTGATCATGGCCGTGCTCTTCGCGTGCGGCGTCTACGCGATGCTCGAGCGCAGCCTCACGCGCGTGCTCATCGGCTTCCTGCTGCTGGGCAACGCGGCCAACCTGCTGCTGCTCATCGTCATGGGCTTCCCGGGCATCGCGCCGTTCTACGGCGCGGGCGAGCCCGACGAGATGTCGGACCCGCTGCCGCAGGCGCTCATGCTCACCGCGATCGTCATCACCTTCGCGGTCTCGGCGTTCCTGCTCGCCCTCATCTACCGCTCGTGGCAGCTGGGGCAGGCCGACACGTTCGAGGACGACGCCGTCGACGTCGCGATCCGTGAAGGCAGCGCCGACGCCGAAGAGGCGATGGACGAAGAGACCGAGATCGAGGACGAGGACGACGACGCCACGACCGACTTCGTCGGCGTCATCACCTCGCCCATCACGATCCCTGAGCAGCGCCGCATCGTCGACGACGAGCCGGACGACGACGAGGAGGGCAGCCGATGACCGCCATCGCCCCCGCCCTCGTGCCGCTGCTGGTGACGCTGCCGCTGCTCGGCGCCGCGATCACCCTCATCGCCGGTCGCCACCGCCGCGTGCAGATCGCCGTGTCGGTGGTCACGCTCACCGTGGTGTGCGCGATCGCCGCGACGCTGCTCGCCGTCGTCGACCTGGGCGACCAGGCGATCGCGGTGTCGGTCGGAGGGTGGCCGATCCCGTTCGGCATCGTGCTGTACGTCGACCGCCTCGCGGCGCTGCTGGTCATGGTCTCGAGCATCGTGCTGCTCGCGGTCCTGGTGTTCTCGGTCGGCCAGGGCGCCGCCGACAACGACGACGACACCCCGGTCTCGATCTTCCACCCGTCGTACCTGATCCTGGCGGCCGGCATCTTCAACGCCTTCATCGCGGGCGACCTGTTCAACCTCTACGTCGGGTTCGAGATCCTGCTGGTCGCCTCGTACGTGCTGATCACGCTCGGCTCGACCGAGTCGCGCATCCGCACC
The DNA here is from genome assembly GCA_030425055.1 of Actinomycetes bacterium. Lineage (GTDB taxonomy): Bacteria > Actinomycetota > Actinomycetes > Actinomycetales > Microbacteriaceae > Microbacterium. Next base: position 9,373 of record JAUHVN010000011.1, read on the forward strand.
GGCGTCGTCTACATCGTGGTGTCGCTCGTCTCGTCGATCCTCTTCCTGTCGGCGATCGCTGTGATCTACGGCGCCCTCGGCACGGTCAACATCGTGCAGATCTCGCAGCGCATGGGCGACCTCGACCAGAACACCCAGCTGGTCATGCACCTGCTGCTGCTGCTCGCGTTCGCGATCAAGGCGGCGGTGTTCCCGCTGTCGTTCTGGCTGCCCGACTCGTACCCGACCGCGCCCGCGCCGGTCACCGCGGTGTTCGCGGGCCTGCTGACCAAGGTCGGCGTCTACGCCATCATCCGCACCGAGACCGAGCTGTTCCTTTTCAACGACGTCAACGTGCTGCTCATGGTCGCGGCGATGGCGACGATGATCGTGGGCGTGCTCGGCGCCGTCGCGCAGGCCGAGCTCAAACGCATCCTGTCGTTCACGCTCGTGAGCCATATCGGCTACATGATCTTCGGGCTCGCGATCGCGACGCCCGCGGCGATCGGCGCGACGATCTATTACATGGTCCACCACATCGTGGTGCAGACCACGCTGTTCCTCGCGGTGGGACTGGTCGAGCGAAGAGCGGGGTCGACGTCGATCCTGCGGGTCAAGGGCCTCATGAAGGCCGCGCCGCTCATCGCGGTGCTCTACTTCATCCCGGCGGTGAACCTCGGCGGTCTGCCCCCGTTCTCGGGCTTCATCGGCAAGTTCGCGCTGTTCGACGCGGCCGCCGAAGAGGGCGATCCGCTCATGATCGTGCTGATCGTCGCCGGTGTCGTGACGTCGCTGCTCACCCTCTACGCCCTCATGCGCGCGTGGAACCTGTCGTTCTGGCGCGAGGAGGACGACTCGGCCGAGACCGAGGCCCGCATCTCGTACCTCGGCGATGCTCCCGCCGCCGCGGTCGAGACCGAGCGCCGGGTCATCCCGCGCATCATGACCTCGGCGACCGTCGGCATGGTGGGGCTCACGGTGGCGCTCACCTTGTTCGCCGGACCCCTCTACGACATCTGCGCGCGCATCGGCGGAGCGCTGCTCGAACCGGTCACGATCGGTCAGCTCGAACAGGAGCACGAGCAGAGCACCGGCGGCGACGACAAGGGGGAGGCGCCGTGATGACGACGGATGCCGCGACCCGCCCGTCCCGCCGGAACCGGCTGACCCGCCTGTGGCGGCAGCTGCCCTTCTTCCTGTGGCTCATCGCGGTGTGGATGCTGCTGTGGGGCCAGTTCACGTGGCTGGCGTTCCTCACGGGGCTCGCCGCGGCGGTGCTCGTGACGACGGTTTTCCGGCTGCCGCCGGTCGAGCTGTCGGGTCGCCTCAACGTCTGGTACGGCCTGGTGTTCGTCGTCGAGTTCCTGGTCGCGCTCATCCAGGGCTCGCTCATGGTCGCGTGGCAGGCGATCGACCCGCGCACCCTGCCGAAGTCGGCGATCATCGCCGTGCCGCTGCATATGGACGACGACCTGATCATGACGCACGTCGCCGTCACCGCGTCGCTGATCCCCGGCTCGCTGCTGATCGACGCCGATCGCGACCGCCGCATCCTGTACCTGCACGTCCTGGGCGTGCGCTCGCAGAAGGACGTCGAGGCCCACCGTCGCGACACGTGGAAGTGGGAGCGCCGCATCGTGATGGCGGTGGGCTCGCGCGCCGACGTCGAGAAGGTGCGCGCCGCCCGCCACGAGGGGAGCATGCCGTGACCCCTCTCCTCTTGGTGATCTACGCCGTCTTCACCGTCGCGGCGCTCGTGACGATGTGGCGCATCGTGGTCGGCCCGTCGATCCTCGACCGTGCCGTGGCCTCCGACGTGCTGCTGACCCTCGTGATGTGCGTGCTCGGCGCCGAGATGGCCGTCAACGGGCACACCCGCACGCTGCCGGTGCTGCTCATCATCGCCGCGGTCGGCGTGTTCGGCTCGATCTCGATCGCGCGGTTCGTCGCGAGAAGGGACAACGTCGACCGATGACCCTCACGCCCGAACTCGCCGCCGCGCTCGACACCGCGGCGCTCATCCTGATCCTCATCGGCGCGCTGCTGTGCCTCACCGCGGCGATCGGCCTCGTGCGCTTCCGCGACGTGACCGCCCGGCTGCACGCCGCGACCAAGCCGCAGGTGCTCGGCCTGCTGCTGATCTGCGTCGCGGTCGCGCTGTCGCTGCGGTCGTGGCCCGTCGTCGCGTTCCTGGTGCCCGTCGTGCTGATGCAGCTCGCGACCGCGCCGCTGTCGGCGCACATGATCGGCCGCCAGGCCTACCGCAACGGCACGATCGACGACTCGTCGCTCATCGCCGACGACCTGGCCGAGTCCAAGCGCACGCCGCCCGCGGCCGGCGGCTGAGGCATCCCGCCCGTCGGCGGTTGAGGCATCCGCCGTCGGAGTTTCGGCCTCCGGTCGGACGATCCAGGCTGATTCCTCCGACCGAAGGCGGATGCTCCGACCGCGGGTAAGAAGGGCCGGTCAGCCGGCAGGGGTGAGGGTGAGCGTGAACTCGGCGGCCTCGTCGACCGCTCGCCGCGAGAACGGCCACGGCGAGAGCTCGGCGCGCTGCCAGTCCTCGACCTGGTCGTCGTAGTTCGGGTGGTAGGTGTGGCCGCTCACGCCGGTCAGCTGGTTCCACTGCGAGGCATCCAGGTCGGACAGGTCGACGATCATGCGCATCGACGGCACGGTGACCGTCTCGAAGCCGGATCCGAGCACCCACCCGGTGGCGTTCGCGACCGACGAGCCGCCGCCGACCGGGTACGGGCCGCGGTTGAACAGCCACTCGATCGGGGCGATGCCCGACGAGCCGAACGTGTCGCTGCGCAGCGGCAGCGCGTGCAGGCCGCCCCAGTTCCAGCGGTCCTGGTTGTCGCCCTGCTCGGCGACGAGCCGGTCGTACGCCGAGGTCGCGACGTACGAGAGCATCTGGTCGCGGCCGTCGACGCCGATGCCGGTGTTCGTCCACCACGGCGACTCGGGGTCCTCGAGGATGCGATCCACGACGAGGAACATCCGCGCCTGGTCGTCGATCGGCGCAGGGTCGTCGCGGCCGTTGACGAACAGGCTCACGGCGAGCTGGTCCCACAGCACGTTGGCGTACGCAGCCGCCTGCGAGTCGGCGTCGTTCTGCGCGTCCCACGTCTGCAGCAGGGCGAGCGCGGCATCCGCGCCGTCGGACCCGGCGTCGACGTCGGCGAAGGCCGCGGCCAGCCGCTTGCCCAGATAGAACTGGTTGTCGGCCTGGATGTCGCGCATGTCGGTCGCGGTCAGCGGGCCGAGCGCCGCCTTGCGCTCGATGAGGTCGACGATGCGGGCCGCACGCCAGCCGTAGTCCCAGTCGTTCGTGAGGAAGTACTCGTAGTCGTCGTCGACGATGGCGTTGTTCGCCGTGACGATGTAACCCGAGTCGGGGTTGTACACGACGGGGAGCTCGTCGAACGGGATGAAGCCGCGCCAGTCGTAGGCCGAGCTCCAGCCCGGCTGCGGCATCGACCCGTCGCCGGCGCCCCGGATGGGCAGGCGACCCGGCGTCTGATAGCCGATGTTGCCGTCAATGTCGGCGTAGATGAGGTTCTGCGCCGGGACGTCGAACTGCGACGCGGCCGTGCGGAAGTCCTCGAAGTCCTCGGCGAGGTTCATGGTGAAGATCGACTGCGCCGTCGTGCCGGGTTCGAGCGCGGTCCAGCGCAGGCTCACCGCGTACTCGCCGTCGGGAGCGCCGGACGGCGAGGTCACGGCATCCGTCTCACCCGTGTACGGATCGCTCGCGATGCGCCCGTAGTCGGAGGTGAGCCCCGACACGATCGGGCCGTGGCCAGTCGAGCGGATCTCGAGCTCGACGTCGTCTCCGCCCGCGACGCGGATCGTCTCGGTGCGGGTCTCGAGGGGCACGAGCTCGCCGTCGCGCCAGTACTGGTCGCCCTCGAGCTTCTCGAGGTAGAGGTCGGTGACGTCGGTGGTGAGGTTCGTGAAGCCCCACGCGACGCGGTCGTTGTGGCCGATGATGACGCCGGGCACGCCCGAGAAGCCGAATCCGGCCACGTCGAACGGGCACGCGGCGCCGATCACGCGGCACCGCAGCCCGACCTGGTGCCAGACGCTGGGCAGGGATGCTCCGAGGTGCGGGTCGTTCGCGAGCAGCGGCATGCCCGTCTCGGTCAGCGCGCCCGAGACGACCCACGAGTTGGAGCCGATGCCTTCGCCCGGACGGCCGAGCAGTGTGCCGACGGCCTCGATGAGGTCGCCGACCTCGGTCCACTTGATGCGGGCGGACGCCGTCACGGCGTCGGAGGCATCGTCCGTTCCGGTGTAGGCCGCGGGCGTCGCATCGACCTCGAGTGCGGGCACGTCCGAGATGACGGGCACGATCACCGGGTTCCGGTCGAAGGGGTAGTCGGGGTAGAGCTCGGCGATCTGCTCGGGTGAGAGCGACTGCGCGGCGAGCGCCCGGTCGGTCTCGTCGCCGAGGTTCGAGCGCAGGTCCCATGCCATCGCCTTCAGCCACGCCAGCGAGTCGACGACCGTCCACGGCTCGATCTCGTAGTCGGGGTTCTGCAGGCCCAGTACCGCGTACTCGAACGAGGCATCCGCCCCGTCGTGGTCGGCGAGGTATGCGTTGACACCCGCCGCATAGGCCTCGTAGTAGGCGAGCGATGCGGCGTCGAGCTGCTCGGCCTCGACCGCCGCGATCTCGTGCCAGCCGAGCGTGCGGAGGAACTTGTCGGTGGCAAGCTGCGAGCTGCCGAACAGTTCCGAGAGCCGGCCCGCGGTCACGTGCCGGCGGAAGTCCATCTCCCAGAAGCGGTCCTGCGCGTGGACGTACCCCTGCGCGAAGAACAGGTCGTCGGATGTCGACGCCGTGATCGTCGGCACCCCGCGCGCGTCGCGCTGCACCGTCACCTCCGAGCCGAGACCGCTGAGCTCGATCACGCCGTCGCGCTGCGGGAAGCTGCGCTGGATGTTCCAGACGATCGTGCCGGCGGCGATCAGCGCGATGACGATGACGCCGGCGACGATGCCGAAGACCGTCGCCCCGATGATCCTTCCGACGGACCGGCGGGGAGCGTCGGTGACGGGAACGGAATCGGTGGTCGGCGTCGACATCAAAGAGCTTTCGGTGGAACGAATGTGAGACCGGAGCGCACGCACCCCGATCCTCGGTCTCACGTGCTCGGGTACACGTGGTCCGTCAGGCATCGTAACCCGACGGCTCGGCATGCTGCTCCTGATCGCCGGCGTGCTGCTCGGCCCGGCGCGGCCGCGGGCGGTGAGTCAGCTCACGGCGGGGTCGGCTCGCGGCGGGTCGGCGTGCAGAACTCCACGGATCCGCCGCGACGCGGCCCCGGACGGGCCGATTCGCGGGTGCCCGGGCGCGGATCCGTGGAGTTTCGCCCGCGAAGGCGGGTCGGCCCCGAAATGCTCAGTCGGTGCCCAGGTCGAACGCCGACGCCTCGTTTGCCTCGTCGACGGCTTCAGCGAGCTCTTCGCGCTCGGCGCTGTAGTCCACGGCGTGCCCGGTGATCTCGGCCGCCCCGCCCTGCTCGAGGTGGCCGACGAGCTCGCCCGTCGCGCCGCCGATGATGCCGGCGGCCGCGTAGTGCTCGAGGCGCGTGCGCGAGTCGGCGATGTCGAGGTTGCGCATCGTGAGCTGGCCGATGCGGTCGGTCGGGCCGAACGCGGCGTCGCCGACGCGCTCCATCGACAGCTTCTCGGCGGCGTACGACAGGTTCGCCGACGTGGTGTCGAGGATCGTGTAGTCCTCGCCACGGCGCAGGCGCAGCGTCACCGTGCCGCGGATCGTCGACCCGACCCACTTCTGGATCGACTCGCGCAGCATGAGCGACTGCGGCTCGAGCCAGCGGCCCTCGTACATCAGGCGTCCGAGCCGACGGCCCTGCTCGTGATAGGTCGCGAGGGTGTCTTCGTTCAGGATGCCGTTGACCAGGCGCTCGTACGCGATGAACAGCAGCGCCATGCCCGGCGCCTCGTAGATGCCGCGCGACTTCGCCTCGATGATGCGGTTCTCGATCTGGTCGCTCATGCCGAGTCCGTGGCGGCCGCCGATGCGGTTCGCCTCGAAGACGAGCTCGACCGCGTCGGAGTACTCGACGCCGTTGAGGGCGACGGGGCGGCCCGCATCGAACGTGACGGTGACGTCTTCCGGCTCGATCGCGACCTCGGGATCCCAGAAGCGCACACCCATGATGGGCTCGACGATCTCGAGCGAGACGTCGAGGTGCTCCAGCGTCTTGGCCTCGTGCGTGGCGCCCCAGATGTTCGCATCCGTCGAGTACGCCTTCTCGGCGCTGTCGCGGTAGGGGAAGCCGTGCGCGACGAGCCATTCGCTCATCTCCTGCCGGCCGCCGAGCTCGGTGACGAAGTCGGCGTCGAGCCAGGGCTTGTAGATGCGCAGCGCCGGGTTCGCCAGCAGGCCGTAGCGGTAGAACCGCTCGATGTCGTTGCCCTTGTAGGTCGATCCGTCGCCCCAGATGTCGACGCCGTCCTCCTTCATCGCCCGCACGAGCAGCGTGCCGGTCACGGCGCGGCCGATCGGGGTGGTGTTGAAGTAGGTGCGTCCACCCGAGCGGATGTGGAAGGCGCCGCACGCCAGGGCGCCGAAGCCCTCTTCGACAAGCGCCGGCTTGCAGTCGACCAGGCGCGAGACCTCGGCGCCGTACTCGAGCGCACGCGCGGGGATGGCTTCGATGTCGTCCTCGTCGGGCTGGCCGAGGTCGCCGGTGTAGGTGCAGGGCACGGCGCCCTTGTCACGCATCCAGGCCACCGCGACCGAGGTGTCGAGCCCCCCGGAGAAGGCGATGCCGACGCGCTCGCCGACGGGCAGGGACTGGAGGACCTTCGACATGCCCTCCAGCCTACCGAGCGCCCGCTTCCGCCCTGGCCGGGCGGGTCTGCTCGCGGCAGGATTGCTCCTGGTGGTGATCACCCGACGGAGGAGGACCTCATGACGATCCACGTGGACGCCGACAACTTCACACGGGCCGAGACGGATCGCATGTTCTCGGACATCGCGCGCGGGGCGGGTGGAATCGGCGTGTTCCGCCACAGCCGCGAACCGGCGTCGATCGACGAGCAGACGGTCATCCGGATGAACCGCGACACGCTCTACAGCTTCGCGATCGTCGATCTGTCCGAGGGGGCATCCGTCACGCTTCCGGATGCCGGAGCGCGGTACCTGTCGGTCATGATCGTCGACAACGACCACCACGTGACGGCGATCCACCACGGGGCGGGCACCTATCCGATCGAGCGCAGCGCCGCCGAATCCGACTACGTGCTCGTCGCCGCGCGCACCCTCGTCGACCCGAGCGACCCCGACGACATCGCGGCGGTAGGCGCTCTGCAGGATCAGCTACGCATCGACGCGGGGGCCGCGCGTCCGTTCGCGATGCCCGACTACGACACCGCGAGCATGGATGCCACCCGCACGGCGCTGCTCTCGCTCGCCGCCGGGCTCACCGACTTCTCGGCGATGTTCGGCACGGCCGACGAGGTGAACCCCGTCCACCACCTGATCGGCACGGCCGCGGGATGGGGCGGTCTGCCGACGTCCGAGGCGGCGTACGTCGGCGTGACGCCCGGTCTCGACCCGGGCGAGTACACGCTCACGATGCGCGATGTGCCGGCGGAGGCGTTCTGGTCGGTGTCGGTCTACAACGCGAAGGGCTTCTTCGAGCCCAATCCCGCCGGGCGCTACACGGTCAACAGCGTCACGGGTGTGCCGAACGACGACGGCTCGGTCACGGTGCGCTTCACCGCCGACCCCGCTGCATCGGCGCCCAACGCGGTGCCGGTGCCCGAGGGGTGGAACTTCCTGGTGCGGCTCTACCGGCCGACGGCGGCGTTCTTCGACGGGTCGTGGAGCGTGCCCGAGGTCTCACCCGCGGGCTGAGGCGCGCGGCGGCGGTCGACCCACAGCACGAACCAGCCGACTAGCGCGATCACCGCCGCGATGCCGACGACGTACAGCGCGACGCCGCCGTAGCCGCCCTGCAGCGCGGGGTCGAGGAACGGGTACGGGTACCACCACTCGGCGCCGGTGACCGGGTTCACCGTGAGCGGACCGCGGACCAGCGTGTACACCACCCACACGATCGGGAAGGCGACGACGGCCCACAGGGCCGTCCAGCGCAGAGCGCGCGGGCGGGGCCCGAAGAAGACGTCGAGCAGCAGCACGAGCGGCCCCACGACGTGGAGCACCTCGTTCGACCACGGCACGGTCGTTCCCTGCGGCAGCTCGATGTTGCGCAGCAGCGTGTTGTAGACGATGCCCGTGACGATCATGTAGGTCGAGACGGATGCCAGGGCGACGGCGAGCGCGGTGGGCTCGACGGCCGGGCGGCCCGCGGCATCCCGCCCCCGCAGCCAGAGCCACAGCGAGGCCCATGCGAGCACGACGACCGAGGAGACGTTCGAGAGGATCGTGAAGAAGCTGAAGAAGTTGACGACCGTCGTCGTCATGTCGCGGCCGGTCTCGGCGGCGAGGCTGAACGTGACCTGCGCCTGCGCGATCACCGCCGCTGCGATGAGGCCGGCGGCCACGATCCGCACCGCCGCCCACGTGTTCTCCCACCAGGGCGCTCGCGTCATGGCGCCACCCTATCGGTGCCCCGATCGCTGAGACGTCATCCGCCCGCCGAGACCGCGGGTGGCGGCCGCTGTCTCGGCCGACCGGTGCAGTCTCACGGTCTGGAGAGGCCGCATCGATAGGATGGGGTGTAACCGTCCGCAAACGGGGGAGAGCCCATGCCAGGCATCGTGATCGTCGGCGTCCAGTGGGGAGACGAGGGCAAGGGCAAGGCGACCGACCTGCTCGGCGAACGCACCGACTGGGTCGTGAAGTTCAACGGCGGCAACAACGCCGGCCACACGGTCGTGATCGGCGACGAGAAGTACGCCCTGCACCTGCTGCCCAGCGGCATCCTGTCGCCCGGCGTCAACGCGGTCATCGGCAACGGCGTCGTCGTCGACCTCGAAGTGCTCTTCTACGAACTCGAGGCCCTCCACGCCCGCGGGGTCGACACGTCGCGGCTGCGCATCAGCGCGAACGCCCACATCATCACCCAGTACCACCGCACGCTCGACAAGGTCACCGAGCGGTTCCTCGGCAAGCGGCAGATCGGCACGACCGGCCGGGGCATCGGTCCGGCGTACGCCGACAAGATCAACCGCGTCGGCATCCGCGTGCAGGACCTCTTCGACGAGAACATCCTGCGGCAGAAGGTCGAGGGCGCCATCGAGCAGAAGAACCACCTGCTCGTGAAGGTCTTCAACCGCCGCGCGATCACGTGCGACGAGATCGTGGAAGACCTGCTGTCGTACGCCGACCGGCTGCGGCCGATGGTCGCCGACACCGGCCTGCTGCTGAGCGACGCGCTCGACGCGGGCGACGTCGTCGTCTTCGAGGGCGGGCAGGCGACCATGCTCGACGTCGACCACGGCACGTACCCGTTCGTCACGTCGTCGTCGGCCACCGCGGGGGGTGCGGCCACCGGCAGCGGCGTCGGCCCCAACCGGTTCGACCGCATCGTCGGCATCGTGAAGGCGTACACGACGCGCGTGGGTGCGGGCCCCTTCCCGACCGAGCTGTTCGACGACCAGGGCGAGTGGCTGCGCTCGCGCGGCTTCGAGTTCGGCACGACCACCGGCCGCCCGCGCCGCGTCGGCTGGTACGACGCCCCCATCACCCGCTACGCGACGCGCATCAACGGCATCACCGACCTCGTGCTCACCAAGCTCGACATCCTCACCGGTCTCGAGCGCATCCCGGTGTGCGTCGCCTACGACGTCGAGGGCACGAGGTTCGACGAGGTGCCCGTCAACCAGACCGACTTCCACCATGCGAAGCCGATCCTCGAGTACTTCGAGGGCTGGAGCGAAGACATCTCGGGCGCCCGCACCTTCGACGAGCTGCCGAAGGCGGCGCAGGACTACGTGCTCGCGCTCGAGCGCATGAGCGGCACCCATATCTCGGTCATCGGCGTCGGCGCCGCCCGCGACGCCGTCGTGGTGCGCCGCGACCTCATCGGCTGATGCCGCTCCGTTGCCCGGATCAGGTGATCCGGCCGAGACAGGACGGATCGCGGGCCGAACGGCCTGTGCTCGCCGGATCACCTGATCTGGGCGCGGAGCGAGAGGCGGCGGCATGAGGCTGTGGCTCGGCGGGTACACCGCCGACATGGACGGCTCGGCGACGGGCATCGGGATGCTGCGCGCCGGCGCCGACGACGACCCGGGGGCCGGCGGGCCGCTCGGCGTCGACGGCGACGCGGCGACCACCGGCGGGTCGCCGTCGTGGCTCACCGCCCACCCGTCGCGCGACATCGTGTACGCCGCGCTCGAGGGCGACGGCACCGTGCAGGCCTTCCGCCGCACGGGTCCGACCGCGCTCGCGCGCCTCGGGCAGCCGGTCGAAGCCGGCGCGGCGGTGTGCCACCTCGCGGTGTCGCCGGCCGGCGACCGGCTGATCGCCTCGTGCTGGGGCGACGGCCGCGTGGTGGCGATGGACCTGGATGCCTCCGGCCGCCCGTCCTCGCCCACGGTCGCGGCCGCCGCGCTCGACCTGTACGCCGGCGAGGGCGGGCCGGCGGCGCCTGCCGCCACGCCCGACCTCGACCTCGCCGCAGCCGCCCGTGCGCTGCGCGAAGCGGCCGGCGACGAGTACGCCCACCTCGTGCCCGACCACGACGCGGCATCGCCCGAGGCGGACGATGCCGGTGACGACGAACCGGATGCCGCGGCATCCGCCCGCTCGTCGCACACGCACCAGGCGCGGTACCTGCCAGGGGGCCTGATCGCGACGACCGACATGGGCTTCGACCTCGTGCGCTTCTGGCGGGACGGCTCGACGGGGCTGCGCACCGTCGGCGAGATCGTGCTGCCGCGCGGCGTCGGCCCGCGTCACATGCTGTGGCATCCGAGCGGGCACCTCTACGTCATCGCCGAGCTCGCGTGCGAGGTCTTCGTGCTGTCACCCGATGCCGACGGCACGTGGCGCGTGCGCTCGAGCATCCCGCTCGCGGGAACGCTGCCCGATGACACGGCCGCCGAGATCGCGGCATCCCGCGACGGGCACATCGTGTACGCGAGCGTGCGCGGCAGCGACACCGTCGCGACGCTGCGGGTGCGCGGCGACGGCGACCGCCTCGACGCCGTCGCCCTCGTCGAGGCCGGCACCCACTGGCCGCGCCACTACCTGGTGCTCGGCGACACGATGCTCATCGCCGGCCAGCTCCGCGACGAGGTGGTGTCGCGCCCGCTCGACGAGCGCACCGGCGTGCCGGGTCGCATCCGCCACCGCGTGACCGCTCCGTCGCCGACCTGCCTGCTCCCCGCCCGCTGATCAACCGCGGGCACCTCGCCGCCGCCGCGCCGCGGGCACCGCGAACCTGCACGATTCGCCCGAACCGCGCCGCATCGCGCGGTGGTTCAGCCAATCGGCGTCGGTTCGCGGGGCGGGGCCGGGCCGGCCGGGGGCGGGGTCAGGTTTTCGCGTCCTGCCGGGGGATCACGACCTGCTTGATGATCAGCAGGATCGAGGCCGTGACGGGAACCGCCACGAGGGCACCCAGCAGGCCGAGCAGCGTGCCGCCGACGAGGGCGCCGATGACGACGAGGGCGCCGGGCACCGACACCGCCTTGTTCATCACCTTCGGGGTCAGCACGTACGCCTCGACCTGCATGTAGATGAGGTACGCGATCGCGAACACGAGCGCGGCCACCGGGTTCAGGAACAGCGCCACCGTCGAACCGATGATCCAGAACAGCACCGGACCGACGAGCGGGATGATCGTGATGCAGAACGCGACGACCGCCATCAGCGCGGCGAACTGCAGGCCCAGCAGCAGATACATGATGAACGTGAAGGTCGCGTTGAAGAACGCGAGCGTCACCATGCCCATCAGGTAGCTGCCGATCGAGTCGGTGATCTGCTCGGTGAGGTCGGCGACCTTCGCGCGGTTGCGGGCCGGGGCCAGCTGGTACAGCGACTTCTTCATGGCGACGAGCGAGGCCAGGAAGTACAGGCTCAGCACCACGACGATGATGCCGCCCGAGATCGCGGTTCCGACACCGACCACCACCTGCAGCACGCCGCCGCCGACGGCGGCGATGTTGCCCGGATCGGACAGGAACTTGAGCACCTCGTTCGTGAGCGTCTCGATCGGGTCGCCGAAGGTCGACGCCAACCAGCCGTAGACATCGGTGCTCTCGAAGTCCTTGATGATGCTGGGGATGTCGGTGACGAACTGGGCGATCTGCTGGATCACCGTCGGGATGATCAGGAACAGCACGCCCACCAGCACGAGCGCGAAGGCCGAGTACGCGATGACGATCGCCCACGCGCGCGAGAGCTTGCGCCGCTCGAGCATCCGCACCGCAGGGTCGAGGCCGAGGGCCACGAACAGGGCGAGCGCGATGTAGACGATGATCGTCGACAGACTGCCGACCGCGAGGCCGAGCACGAGAGCGACGAGGCCGCCCAGCACCAGGAAGAAGCCCAGCGCGAACGGGTTGTTGAGGTTCGCCCAGAACGTGCGGGCGGGGGAGCCGTCGACCTCGGACGCCTCGTTCGCCGTGCCGGATGCCGGTGCTGGCGGCGTGTCCGTGGTGGCGAGAGGAGCGTCGGCGAGGGTCTTCGGGCTGTCTGAGCCGTCGGTCATGGAACACACTCTAGGGCCGGTAGGGTCGGTGGCACGCGAAGGAGGCGGTCATGACCGAGGATCCGGCCGACACCCTGCTGCGACTGCGCAGCAGCATCGACAACATCGACGCCGCGCTCGTGTTCATGCTCGCGGAGCGCTTCAAGTGCACGAAGCAGGTCGGTCACCTCAAGGCCGAGCACGGGATGCCGCCGTCCGACCCCGCCCGCGAGGAGCAGCAGATCGCACGGCTGCGCCGTCTGGCCGAAGAGGCCGACCTCGATCCCGCCTTCGCCGAGAAGTGGTTCAACTTCGTCGTGGCCGAGGTGATCCGCCACCACACCGAGGCGGCCGACGGCCGCTGAGACCCGGCCCGACGCACGGACGCCCCGACCCGGGAGGGCC
>JAUHVN010000345.1 GCA_030425055.1 Actinomycetes bacterium
CCAGCTGTACTGGACCGGCTCGAAGGACGACATGGTCCGCCGCATGGATCGCGCCCGCCAGGCCGGCGCGAAGGCGCTCATCGCGACCCTCGACTGGTCGTTCTCGGTCGGCCGCGACTGGGGCAGTCCCTCGATCCCCGAGAAGCTCGACCTGTCCGCGATGATCAAGTTCGCGCCGGAGGCGATCCAGCGACCCGGGTGGACGCTGGAATGGCTGCGCAGCGGGCTGCCCGACCTCACCGCCCCCAACCTGCAGCCGCCCGACGGACCCGCACCCACCTTCTTCGGTGCGTACTACGAGTGGATGCAGACGCCTCCGCCGTCGTGGGAGGACGTCGAGTGGCTGCGCACCGAGTGGGGCGGGCCGTTCATGCTCAAGGGCATCACCCGCGTCGACGACGCCAAGCGCGCCGTCGACATCGGCGCGCACGCCATCAGCGTGTCGAACCACGGCGGCAACAACCTCGACACCACCCCGGCATCCATCCGCTGCCTCGGACCGGTCGCCGACGCGGTCGGCGACCAGGTCGAGGTGCTGCTCGACGGCGGCATCCGCCGCGGCGGCGACGTCGCCAAGGCCCTCGCCTTCGGCGCCCGTGCGGTCATGATCGGCCGCGCGTACCTGTGGGGCCTCGGCGCCAACGGTCAGACCGGCGTCGAGAACGTGCTCGACCTCATGCGCATGGGCCTGGACTCGGCCGTACTCGGCCTCGGTCACGCATCCATCTCCGAGCTCAGCCGCGCCGATCTGTGGGTGCCCGCCGACTTCGAGCGCGTGCTCGGGGCGCACGGCCCTGCGGCGCGGAACGGCGCCGCAGCCGCGGGCGGCGCGTCGTCGAAGTCGCGGCCGCGGCGCACGAAGGCGTCGACGGCGAAAGTCGCCGCGGCGACGCCGGCGGATGCCACCAAGGACGGCGAGGTGCCCGCGGGCGCGGAGTGATGGCAGGATGCCGACCATGCATCCGTTCGACTCCGCGCTCGGCGACCTGTCCTGGCCCGAGGTCGAGCACGACACCGTGCTCGTGCCGGTCGGATCGCTCGAGCAGCACGGTCCTCACCTGCCGCTCAGCACCGACGCGGTGATCGCGGGCGCGGTGACCGAGGCGCTCGCCGAGCGGGCGCGAGGGGCAGACCTGTCGGTCGTCGCCGCTCCCCCGCTCACATACGGCGCGAGCGGCGAGCACGAAGGGTTCGCGGGCACGATCTCGATCGGCACCGACGCGCTGTCCTCGGTGCTCGTCGAGATCGGCCGCTCGGCGACGCGGTGGGCGCACGCCGTCGTCTTCGTCAACGCCCACGGCGGCAACCTCGACGCTCTGCGTCGCGCGGTGCCTCTGCTGCGAAGCGAAGGGCGGGATGCCTCGTGGCTCATGTGCGCCCCCGGCGCTGAGGTCGCGCCGCCCGACGCGCACGCGGGTCGATACGAGACGTCGCTGATGCTCCAGCTGCGACCCGACGAGGTGCGCATGGATCGGGCCGCAGCCGGCGACACACGGCCGATCGCCGAGATTTTGCCGCTGCTGCGCGACGGCGGCGTCGCGGCGATGTCGCCCAACGGCGTGCTCGGGAACCCCGTCGGCGCCTCGGCGCACGAAGGCCGGATGCTGTTCGCCTCGGTGGTCGACCGCACGTGGGCCGATCTCGCTTCCGAGGTGGTCGAGGCCGACGGACGACGGCACGCATGAGCGCGCAGCTCCCCGATGGCTTCACCGTGCGCCTGGGCCGGCGCACCGAGGTGCGCGAGGGCGGCGCCGTGCTCGTCGGCGGCTGGCCGACGCGAGTGCTGCGGCTGAGCCCGGCCGCCGCGGCGAAGCTGCGCGACCGCGAGGTCGTCGCCGAGGATGCGGCATCCCGTGCCCTCGTCGAGCGGCTCATGGCGGCAGGCGTCGCGGAACCCGTCGCCGTGAGCCAGCCGGAGAGGTCGTTGGCCGAGGTGACCGTCGTCGTACCGGTGCACGAGCGAGCCGCGATGCTCGACCGCCTGCTCGACAGCCTGCCGGTCGGGCTGGGCGGCGTCGTCGTGGTCGACGACGCATCGGCCGATCCGGCGCCGCTCGCCGGGGTCGCCGCACGCCACGGCGCCGAGCTCGTCCGGCTCGACGTCAACGTCGGCGCGGGGGCCGCACGCAACGCCGGACTCGCCTGCGTTGAGACACCCCTTGTCGCGTTCATCGACTCGGACGTCGTGGTCGAGGCCGGATGCCTGCAGACCCTGCTGCGCCACTTCGCCGACCCGCAGGTCGCGATGACCGCCCCTCGCGTGGTCGGCCTCGAGCGCGACCGGCCCAACTGGATCACCCGCTACGAGAACGCCCGCTCGTCGCTCGACCTCGGCGAGGAACCCGCGACCGTCCGTCCCCGCAGCCCGGTCTCGTGGGTGTCGAGCACGTGCCTCGTGGCTCGGGTCGACGCGCTCGGTGAGGGCTTCGACCCCGGAATGCGGGTGGGAGAGGACGTCGACCTGGTGTGGCGCCTCGCCGACGCGGGCCTGCGCGTGCGATACGAGCCCGGTGCGACCGTGCTCCACGAGCATCGCACCCGACTGCGCCTGTGGCTGGGCCGCAAGTTCTTCTACGGCACCGGAGCCGCGGCGCTCGGCGAGCGGCATCCGTCCGACATCGCCCCCGCGGTGCTGGCGCCGTGGGGCGCGATCGCGCTCGTCGCGCTGTTCGCGCAGAGACGGTGGAGCGTGCCTGCGGTCGTTGTGACCGGCGCTGTCGTGGCCGCACGCATCGCGCGGCGGCTCACCCACGTGCGCGAGCCGTGGCCGCTCGCGGTCCGTCTGACCGTGCAGGGCCTCGTCGCCGCCGTCGCCCAGGGCGTCGCGCTGCTCGTGCGCCACTGGTGGCCGGCCGCCGTGACGGCTGCACTGGTGTCGCGCCGCGCCCGACGGGCGCTCGCAGTCGCCGCGGTCGTCGACGCGGCGTGGGAGTACCTGCGACTGCGCCCGGCTCTCGACCCGCTGCGATTCGCGCTCGCGCGGCGCCTCGACGACCTCGCCTACGGCGCCGGCGTGTGGTGGAGCGCGCTGCGCGCCCGGTCGCCGCGGGCGCTGCTGCCGGCGATCGTGCGCGGCGAGCGCACGCGCCGCGACGGTCGCTGAGCGCCCTGGGAGAC
>JAUHVN010000346.1 GCA_030425055.1 Actinomycetes bacterium
ACCCCGGGCCGGGCGTCGGCGACGAGCAGGTTGACGGTGTTCGAGCCGATGTCGAGGACTCCGAGGCGCACGGGTCTCAGGTTAGCGGGCGTCCTCCGGGTGCGCGCAGGGGGTGACGAGGGCCTTCACGAACGCGCCCGTCTGATAGACGTACACCCACGCCCAGTCGAGCGCCGTCATCGGCGACGCCACCGCCACGACGGTCGCCTCGCCCGGATAGCACTTGGCGTACACGAAGCGCGCGCGAGACACATGCCCGGTGGTGGTCAGGACGACGGCGGATTCCACGTCGTGGGTGAGCGCGTACTCCTCGAGCAGCAGCGTCTCACCGTCGGTCGTGTACGGATCCGGGGTCGCGCACGTCACGAACGCCTCGTCGCAGATCGCCAGGTCGGATGCCGGCTCGCCGGGTGCGGCGACCGACACCAGCATCGCGGATGCCAGGTCCTCGTCGATCAGCCGCTGCGCGGCGGCCACCCGTTCGTCGGTGGCGGGTCCGAGCACCTGGACGACGTCGGCGCGGTGAGGCTCGGCCTCGGCGGGGAAGACGTACAGCGGCAGCCCGGCGACGACGAAGACCACGACGGCGGCCAGGGCCACGCCGAGCCACGTGAGGGCGCGGCGCCGCGTGCGCGTCATCCCGTCTCCTCCCGCCGATCGCACGCCGATCGTAGCCGTCATACATGACGGGTGGCCGCGACGGTCGGCGCCCCGCCCGATACGATGGCGACGATGTCCGCCGATGTGACGACCTCCGCCGCCGCGCACTCGCTGTACCGCGAGATCGACCGGGGCGAATGGGCGCGCCTGGCGGCGGGCATGGCGCAGCCGCTGTCCGAGACCGAGGTCGTGCAGATCAGGGGTCTCGGCGATCGCCTCGACCTCGCCGAGGTCGCCGAGGTCTACCTGCCGCTGAGCCGTCTCCTCTCGCTCTACGCCGAGACCACGAAGCGGCTGGGCGTCGAGACGAGCGGCTTCCTGCACGAGTCCGACACGACGACGCCGTTCGTCGTCGCCGTCGCAGGCTCGGTCGCCGTCGGCAAGTCGACCATCGCCCGCCTGCTGCGCGAGCTGATGAGCCGGTGGCCGGGCACGCCCCGCGTCGAGCTGGTGACCACCGACGGCTTCCTCTACCCGAACGCCGAGCTCGAGCGGCGCGGCATCATGGACCGCAAGGGCTTCCCGGAGTCCTACGACCGGCGAGGTCTCGTGCAGTTCCTCACCGATGTCAAGAGCGGTGCCCCCGAAGCGCGCGCGCCGTTCTACTCGCACATGCGCTACGACATCGTCCCCGACGCACACGTCACCGTGCGACGACCCGACGTCGTCATCGTCGAGGGGCTCAACGTGCTCGCGCCGCCGCCGGCGCCGCACGACGTCGCGGTGAGCGACCTCTTCGACTTCTCGATCTACGTCGACGCGAAGCCCGACCACATCGAGCAGTGGTTCATCGACCGGTTCCTCGCGCTCAAGCGCGGCGCGTTCGCCAATCCCGCGTCCTTCTTCAACAACTTCGCGCACCTCAGTGACGACGAGGCGGTCGAGATGGCGCTCGGGTTCTGGCGCACCATCAACCTCCCGAACCTCGAGGAGAACGTGCTGCCGACCAAGCACCGCGCCACGCTCGTGCTCGAGAAGGACGCCGACCACACGGTCGAGAGGGTCCTCCTCCGGAAGCTGTGATCCGACAGCCCGGATCGAAGTCGCCTCTGCGCTCTCGCACGTGGTAAGAAAGATGAGAGAGTTCTCATCTCTCTGGGGAGTTGCGCCTACCCGAGGCGACAACCACCACGTGCTTCTTGGGGGAAGCCATGAATCGATCGATCCTGCCTGCCGTCGAACCGTCCGGGAAGGAGGGGGCCGAAGGCTCGGTGAGCCGCCGCACGCTCGTGAAGGGCGCGGCATGGGCGGTGCCGGTGATCGCCCTCGCCGCTCCGGTGCCCGTCTACGCGGCATCCGAGTGCACGCCGACGACCGCGCTCGACAGTCTGACGCCCGGCCAGCCGGCGTCGCCGCTCGTCTTCCAGCCGTCGGGGCTCACGGCGACGCTGTCGTTCACCGCGAACACCCCCGGCGGCGGTGACGGCGACACGGGTGAAGTCGCGGCGACGAGCACCATGCCGCCGTGGAACTACGTCGAGATCGAGATGACGCAGCAGCTCACCGTCGGGAACTACGTCGATGTGACGATCTCGCTGTCCGCACCCGTCGAAGGCCTCTCGTTCGTCCTGCACGACATCGATTGGGTCGACCAGCAGTGGTACGACACGGTCATCGTCTCCACTCCCGGATTCACGCATGCGAACGGCGCGAACGTCCAGGGTGTCGGAACGTCCGGCAATCCCTTCCGCCCGATCAACGAAGGCGACAACCCTATCTCGAGCGGCCTCGGCGACGTGCGTCTCACGTGGCCCGGAACCGTTCAGGTGGTCACCTTCCGCTATCGGGCAGGCATCACCGGGAACTCGCAGAACCAGCACATCGGGCTCGGGAACCTGAGCTACCAGGCATGCCTCCCGGCGGGAACCCAGCGCACGGCTCGCGCGCTGGCCGCGCCGCAGCAGCACCAGGTCTCGAAGGGGGCTCCCGGCTTCGCCGGCTGGGACGGTGCCACCGACCAGTAGCGGCCTGCGGCCGACGTATTCGTACAGGCTCCTCGCATACCCGCGCGCCTACGATTGACGGCATGTGCGGCATCGTTGGATACGTCGGCCCCCGGCAGAGCCAGGCCATTCTGCTGTCGGGCCTCTCGCGGCTCGAATACCGCGGATACGACTCGGCGGGCATCGCCGTCCTGGACGCCGCGGGCGACCTCGGCATGCGCAAGCGCGCAGGCAAGCTGGGGGTGCTGCGCGACGACCTGCGCGACCACCCGCTCGCCGACGGCACGACCGGAATCGGCCACACCCGGTGGGCGACGCACGGCGGGCCGACCGACTCCAATGCCCACCCGCACCTCGCGGACGACGACCGCCTCGCCGTGATCCACAACGGCATCATCGAGAACTTCGCCGAGATCAAGGGCGAGCTCGTCGCGCAGGGTGAGGTCTTCGTCAGCGAGACCGACACCGAGGCCGCGGCCGTGCTGCTCGGCCGCGAGTACCGCGCGC
>JAUHVN010000347.1 GCA_030425055.1 Actinomycetes bacterium
CGGCCGCACGGCGCCCGGAGTGGCGATCCGCCTCTACGGCGAGGACGACTTCACGACGCGCCCCGAGTTCACCGAGCCCGAGATCCTGCGCACGAGCCTCGCCTCGGTCATCCTGCAGATGCTGTCGCTCGGCTTCGGCGACATCGCCGACTTCCCCTTCCTCACGCCCCCCGACTCACGAGGCGTGAAGGCGGCCCTCGATCTGCTCGTCGAGCTCGGCGCGGTGCGCGAGGATCGCGGCGGACGCACGAAGCTCACCGACATCGGGCGACGCATCGCGCGGCTGCCCATCGACCCGCGGTTCGCCCGCATGCTGCTCGAGGCCGAGCGCACGAAGGTGCTGCCCGAGGTGCTCGCGATCGTCGCCGGCATGTCGATCCAGGATGTGCGCGAGCGGCCCGAGGAGCACCGCGAGGCCGCCGACCGCCTGCATGCGCGGTTCGCGGACCCCACCGGCGACTTCCTCACCCTGCTGAACCTGTGGAACCACCTGCGCGAGAAGCAGGGCGAGCTCGGATCGAGCGCCTTCCGGCGCCTGTGCCGGTCGGAGCACCTGAACTACGTGCGGGTGCGGGAGTGGAACGACGTGCACCGGCAGCTGAGCTCGCTCATGGCCGTGCGGCGTCGCGATGCGGCATCCGACTCGCCCGACCCCGACGCCGTGCACCGCGCGATCCTCGCGGGGCTGCTGTCGCACCTCGGCATCCGTGACGACCGCGCCGACGGGCCCGCACGCGGCGCGCAGCGCGGCGGCAAGGGGCGCCCGCAGGCGCAGTACCGCGGGGCTCGCGGCACGACCTTCGCGATCTTCCCGGGCTCGTCGCTGCGACGGAAGAGCCCGGATGCCGTCATGGCGGCCGAGCTCGTCGAGACCAGCCGCCTGTTCGCGCGCACCGTCGCGGCGATCGACCCCGCGTGGGCCGAGCCGCTCGCCGGCGACCTCGCGAAGCGGTCGCTGAGCGAACCGCACTGGTCGAAGGATGCCGGCGCGGCGTCGGCGTACGAGAAGGTGACACTGTTCGGCGTCGAGATCGTCCCTCGGCGGCGCGTGCAGCTGGCGAGGTTCGACCGGCCCTTCGCGCGCGAGCTGTTCCTGCGGCACGCGCTCGTGGAGGGCGAGTGGGACCCGTCGGGCCTCGACAAGCGCCTGAGCGCCTTCGAGCGGCGCAACCGCGAGCTGCGACGCCGGCTCGAGCGCATCGAGGAGCGCGAGCGTCGACGCGACATCCTGGTCGGCGACGAGGCGGTGTACTCGTTCTACGCGTCGCGCATCCCCCGCGACGTCTTCGATGTCCGCTCGTTCGAGACCTGGTGGCGCGATGCCGCGACCCGCACGCCGCGACTGCTCGACATGTCCGAGGACGACCTGGTCGACGAGGCATCCCGCGGCAGCGAGCGCGACTTCCCGGCGCGCTGGCAGCAGGGCGACCAGGTGCTGTCGCTCGCCTACCGCTTCGAGCCCGGCGCCCCGGACGACGGCGTGACGGCGGTCGTGCCGCTGCCGCTGCTGGCCCAGCTGCGGCCCGACGGCTTCGACTGGCAGGTGCCGGGCATGCGCGACGAGCTGATCACGGCGCTCATCCGCTCGCTGCCCAAGGCGATCCGCCGGCATGTGGTGCCCGCGGCCGACTGGGCGGCCCGACTCGGCGAGGAACTCGCCGGCGCCGGACCCGAGGACCACGGCGGCCTTCCGTCCGCCTCGCTGCGTGAGGCTCTGGCCGACCGCATCCGTCGCGTCGCGTCGCAGCCGGTGACGCCGGCCGACTTCGACCTCGAGCGCGTGCCCGGCCACCTCGGCATCTCGTTCCGCGTCGTCGACGGCCGCGGGCGCGCGGTGGGCAGCGGCCGCGACCTCGTCGCGCTCCAGCAGCGTCTCGCCGGCCGGGCCCGCGACTCGGTGGCACGCTCGGTCACGCAGCCGCGACGCGGCCCGACCCCGCCGCAGCCCGGACCCGTTCCGGCGGGCACCGACACCGCGGCGCCGTCGTTCGCCGAGCGCAGCGGGCTGACCGAGTGGCCGGGCGGCGATGTGCCCGCCGTCGTCGACACGCGCGTCGCCGGCGGTGTCGTTCGCGGCTATCCCGCGCTCGTCGACGAGGGGGCGGCGGTCGGGGTGCGCATCGAGTCGACGCCGGATGCCGCGGCGTCGGCGACGCGCGCGGGTGTGCGGCGCCTGCTGCTGCTGGCCGTGCCGTCGGCGAGCGCGTACGTGCTCGAGCACCTCACGCAGCCCGAGAAGCTCGCGCTCGCCGCGTCGCCCTACGCGTCGGCTCGCGCTCTCATCGAGGACTGCCGCGTCGCGCTCGCCGACGCCGTGATCGACCGCGTCGGCGGTGACCTGCGCACCGAGCCGACCTTCATCGCAGCGCGAGACGCCTTCTCGGCCGCCGGCGTCGACGAGCTGTTCGACACGGTGTCGCTGACCGCGCGCATCCTGACCGCCGCACGCGAGGCCGAGCGAGCCGTGCGGGGCCAGAACTCGATGACGCTGCTCGGCGCGCTCGGCGATCTGAAGGCGCAGATCGGCGGTCTCGTCTTCGACGGCTTCGTCTCGCGGACGGGGACTGCGCGGCTCGCCCATCTGCCGCGCTACCTGCAGGCTGCGCGCCTGCGCGCCGAAGGGCTCGCCGACAATCCGGGCCGCGACCGGCAGCGGATGACCGAGTTCGAGCGGGCATCGGCGGCCTTCTCCGAGGCCGGAGGGGCGATCCCGCTTCCCGCCGATGCCGCGGCGAATCTGGCGCGC
This sequence comes from Actinomycetes bacterium, assembly GCA_030425055.1. GTDB lineage: Bacteria > Actinomycetota > Actinomycetes > Actinomycetales > Microbacteriaceae > Microbacterium. The sequence goes on from JAUHVN010000347.1 coordinate 2,747, forward strand.
GCGCGGTGGCTTCTCGAGGAGTACCGCGTGAGTCTGTTCGCGCAGCAGCTCGGCACCGCCGAGCCCGTCTCGCTCCCCCGCATCCAGAAGGCGCTGCGCGAGACCGCGTGACGCGACGGGAATGCGCCCCGAACCCGTCGCGTTGGCGGCGGGTATGGCTCGCGCGATCACCTACGACCGCTTCGGCGGACCCGACGTCCTCTCTCTGACCCAGATCCCCGACCCGGTTCCGGATGCCGGTGAAGTGGCGATCGCGGTCGAGGCGGCCGGCGTCAACCCCATCGATCTCAAGCTGCGGTCGGGCCTGCGGGCCTCGGCGCCGCTGGATGCGCCGCGCGGCGTGGGGTCGGACGGCGCG
>JAUHVN010000348.1 GCA_030425055.1 Actinomycetes bacterium
TCACGCCCTTCACGCATCCGGCCCTCGCGGTCGCTTCCCTTCCGGGTGGCGACGGCGGGGGCCGGATTCATGCGGGATGCACGCGGGCATCACCTGTGGCGCATCAAAACCAGTCGGACTCGCGCACCTCGCGCATCGCGACACGGCGGGTGTCGGGCGGCAGCCGGTCGAGGTAGAGCGTGCCGTCGAGGTGATCGGTCTCGTGCTGCAGCGCCTGTGCGAGCAGCCCCTCTCCCTCGATCTCGATCTCGTTGCCGTCGAGGTCGATCCCCCGCACCTTCGCGTACGGATGCCGCGGGGTGTCGTGCCACAGGCCCGGCACCGACAGGCATCCCTCGCCGACCGGCTCGGGGTCTCCCCCGACCTCGACGAGCTCGGGGTTGAGGATGTACCCGATGTCGCCGTCGATGTTGTAGCTGAACGCGCGCAGCGCGACGCCGATCTGCGGCGCGGCGACGCCCGCGCGACCGGGCAGCTCGACGGTGTCGAGCAGGTCGCGCACCAGGGCGCGCACGCCATCGTCGATCTCGCCGATCGGAGCCGACGGCGCCTTCAGCACGGGGTCGCCGAAGATGCGGATGCCACGAACCGCCATGACTACGCGGCGATGGCGGGCGTGCGCAGCCCCTCGACGACCGATGCGGCCAGGGCACGGGCGGCCTCGCGGGTCGACGCGTGCAGGTCGCGGAACGTGATCGCGCTGCCCGCCGCGATGTGCGGGTCGTACGGCATGCGCACCACGGTGCGCACTCGCGAGCGGAAGTGCTGCTCGAGCTCGTCAGCGCGCACGAGCGACGCACCGGGACGCGCGTTGTTGAGCACGACGACGGCCGAGCGCACCTGGTCGGAGTACCCGTTCGTCTCGAGCCACGTCAGCGTCTCGGACGCGAGGCGCGCCTCGTCGACGGTGAGACCCGCGACGACGACGAGCTGATCGGCCAGGTCGAGCGTCGCGCCCATGACGGAATGGACGATGCCCGTGCCCGTGTCGGTGAGCACGATCGAGTAGTAATGCGCGGCCAGCGATGCGACGTCGTGGTAGTCGGCGTCGCTGAAGGCCTCGGACACGCGCGGGTCGGTGTCGGATGCCAGCACGTCCAGCCGCGTCTCGTCGCGGGCGACGACCGTGGACAGGTCGTTGTAGCCGGCGACCTCGGCGCGCATGCGCACCAGGTCGCGCACGGTCTTGCCGCTCGCGCGCTCGATCCGCTCGGCGAGCGTGCCGCGGTCGGGGTTGGCGTCGATCGCGATGATGCGGTCGTCGCGGGCGTCGGCGAGGGCCATGCCCAGCAGCATCGTCACGGTCGTCTTGCCGACGCCGCCCTTGCGCGACATGACCGGCACGAACCGTGCGCCGCCGTTGAGCGGGGCCGCGATGCGGCGGTCGAGATCCTTGCGCGCGCGGGCGCGCTTGCTGTCGCCGAGATTCACGCGGTGGCCGGTGATCGAGTACACGAAGTGCTGCCACGCGCCCTCGGGCTCGGGCTTGCGCACGTGCGCGGGATCGAGGAGCCGGTCGGCGGTGAGCAGGTCGGCCGACTCGCGGCTGCCCTCGAACTCGCCCAGTCGCTTGGAGGTCAACGTGGTCTGCTCTCGTCGGGTGGTGACGCGCTCCACGGCGCGGGAGCGCTCGCGCGGTGCGGCAGCCGTCGCGGCGACCGCAGCGGCAGCGGCCGGTGCGGCGGATGCAGGGGCGGGTGCGGCCGACGTGGGGGCGGGTGCAGCCGGTGCGGGGGCGGGTGCGGCCGACGTGGGGGCGGGTGCAGCCGGTGCGGGGGCCGGGGTCGCCGGTGCCGGCGCCGCGGCCTCGGGCACGGGGGCCGGTGCGACCGGGGTCGACTCGGCGGCGGCGGCCGGCGTGGCACCGGTGTCGGTGTGCTCGACGGCATCGACGATGTCGTCGTCGGCTGCGGCGGGCGCGGATGCCGACGCGGCCGGCTCGTCGTCGATGATCTCGCCTTCGGCGGTCTCGGGGCCGACGCTCGCGGCGGGCTCGTCGTGCACGGCCGGCGCGGTGCGGCGCGGCGCCGAGAGGTCGGTGCGCCACCACGCGTACGGCGCGGATGCCGCGGCATCCGGAGCACTCGGCGCGGTGTCGAACTCGGGGTCGGCGATCGGCTCGGGCTCGGCCTCGACCTCGGCGACCGGCGCGAACTCCGGCTCCGGGTCGGTCTCGGCGACCGGCTGCCCGTCGGCGTGAGGCTCGTCGGCGGCCGGCTCGTCGTGGGCGAAGTGCTCGGCCTCGACGTCGGCGGGCAGCTCGTAGGCGACCTCGTCGTCGGTGACGTCGTCGTCGAGGTCGTCGTCGGCGTCGGCGCCGGGCATCGCCACGCTGACGTGCTCGGTGCCCCCGCCGATGAGCGGGATGCCGGTGGTCTCGACGCTGCCGGTGTCGTTGAGCACGCCGTGCTCGCCGGTATCCTGCGGCTGATCGTCGGGTCGGTCTGACGTCACAGAGGTCCCCCCAGGGATGAAGAATCGGCCGGTTGGCCGCTCTCCAGGCTACTGGGCGGGGCGGACGACGACCAAAAGGTCGCCGGCGTCGACTTGGGCCGTCCCGTCGACTACGATCCGCTCGACCACGCCGTCGACGGGCGATGTGATGCCCGCCTCCATCTTCATGGCCTCGATCGATGCGACCGCCTGCCCTGCTTCGACGGCGTCGCCGAGCGAGACCTTGACGGTGACCGCACCCGAGAACGGAGCGGCGATCTGACCGGGCTTCGACGTGTCGGCCTTCTCGACCGCGCGCGTCTCGACCTTGATCGACCGGTCGCGCACGAACACGGGCCGCAGCTGTCCATTGAGCGTGGTCATCACCGTGCGCATGCCCTTGGCGTCGGCCTCGCCGATGGCCTCGAGCCCGACGTACAGCTGCACGCCCGGGTCGATCTCGGCGACGTGCTCCTCACCCGGCAGCAGCCCGTAGAGGTAGTCCGGCGTGCCGAGCGTCGACAGGTCGCCGTAGGTCTCGCGCAGGTTCTCGAACTCCTTGGCGGGGCCGGGGAACAGCAGGCGGTTCAGTGCGCGGCGGCGGGTGGCGGCATCTGCCCCCAGCTCGTCGCGTTCCTCGTCGCTGATCGGCACGATGTCGAT
>JAUHVN010000349.1 GCA_030425055.1 Actinomycetes bacterium
GCAGCCCTGCTGCTTGCCAGCGGTATGGCAGCTGAGACCTTTGCGGTACTAAACATTGCCCAGGCTGGCGACCACATCGTCTCCTCCTCCACGCTCTATGGCGGTACCTACAACCTCTTCAAGTACACGCTCGCCAAGCTGGGCATCGAGACCACGTTCGTCGAGAACCAGGACGACCCCGAGGAGTGGCGCGCCGCGGTGCGTCCGAACACGAAGCTGTTCTTCGCCGAGACCATCGGCAACCCGAAGATCAACGTGCTCGACATCCGCTCGGTCGCCGACGTCGCCCACGAGGCCGGTGTGCCGCTCATCGTCGACAACACGATCGCGACCCCGTACCTCATCCGCCCGTTCGAGCACGGCGCCGACATCGTCATCCACTCGGCGACGAAGTTCCTCGGCGGTCACGGCACCGTCATCGGCGGCGTGATCGTCGACGGCGGGAAGTTCGCGTGGTCCGAGAACGTCGAGAAGTTCCCCGGCCTCACCGAGCCCGATCCGTCGTACCACGGCGCGTCGTACACCACCGCGGTCGGCGACGGCCTGGCCTACATCATCAAGGCGCGCGTGCAGCTTCTGCGCGACCTCGGCTCGGCGATCTCGCCGCAGAGCGCGTGGCTGCTCATCCAGGGCATCGAGACCCTGTCGCTGCGCATCGAGCGGCACGTGCAGAACGCGCAGGAGATCGCGGAGTGGCTCGAGAACCAGGACGACGTGGCATCCGTCAACTACTCGGGGCTGCCGACCTCGCCGTGGTACGCCGCCGCGAACACGTACGCCCCCAAGGGCGTCGGCGCGGTGCTGTCGTTCGAGCTCAAGGGCGGCGTCGAGGCGGGCCGCGAGTTCGTGAACTCGCTGACCCTGTTCTCGCACCTCGCGAACATCGGCGACGTGCGGTCGCTGGTGATCCACCCGGCCTCGACCACGCATTCGCAGCTGACGCCGGAGCAGCAGCTGACCGCGGGCGTGACCCCGGGCCTCGTGCGCCTGTCGGTGGGCATCGAGAACATCGACGACCTCAAGGCCGACCTCGCGCAGGCGCTCGCCGCCGCCCGTCGCGTCGGAGAGGCCGCCCACGCCTGACCCGCGCAAGGGAAGACGGATGCCTCGGGCCTCGGCCCGGGGCATCCGTGCGTTTCCGGGACTACAGATCTCCGGGTGCCCGGATGCCGGCGGGTCGCGATCAGGCCGCGTCCCACCAGCGCAGCACGCGGAGCGCGCGCAGGGTGATCCAGCGGCTGGGGAAGCCCTCGGGGTGGCTGATGTCGATGAGCTGCGGGCCCTCGTGGTGCAACTCGCGAGCCCAGCGGCCGTCCGGCATCCGCTTCGACCGGAGCAGGTCGATCGCGGGGCCGAGTCGTTCGTCGCGGCGATCGGCGACGCGGAAGTGCTCGAGGCCCCGCAGCACGTCGTAGTACCACCGCACCGGATACGACGGCATGGTGAACCGCGGGTCGGCCGTCTCGCCGGTCGACCTGCGACGGAACAGCGCGCGGTCGAGCAGGTAGTCCTCACCGGTCCGCCGCGCTGCGGCGACCGCGTCGGATGCTCCGCCGGCGCGCTCCCACGCGAGCAGGCCCTCGACCACGCAGATCGTGGAGTGGAACGACGACGTGCGCGCGCCGTACTCGGCCCAGCAGTTCCAGCCGCCGTCGTCGAGGCGGCCGCTCACCAGCGTCTCGACGATCCGGTCACCGCCCTCGCCGAAGTGCGCCGCGATCGACAGCGCGACGCCGTTGATGCACGGCTCGACCTCACCGTCGAAGTACGGCTCGCCCTCGTGCTCCCAGCGCACGCGCGCGCGCACCCGCGCGACCGCCCGACGCGCGAGGGGCGACGCCGGGTCGAGCCCGAACTCGGCGAGCGCCTGCAGCGAGAAGTGGGTCGCCGTCCACGCGTCGAAGAACGGCCGCTCGTCGTCCGCCCATCCGGGCCGGTACGTGCCGCCGTCCCATCGGCCGTCCTCGGCCTGTGCGGCCAGCAACTCGGAACCCCACCCCTCGGTCGCGACACGGGCGCGCTCGGCGGCGATCGCCGCGGGTGAGGCATCCGTGAGGTCGCGCATCACTTGCCACCGGATCGCGGGGTCGGAGTCCAGCAGCCACTCGATGACGTCCACGCGCCCACGGTAGCGCCGCCCACCCCCACCGGTGTGGGCGCCGTCATCGGACGCGAACGCACGCGATACGCCGCGACCGGCGTGCACAGGCGTCCGATGAACCAGCGCCGGGCGCGTAACACGCCTGCGCGGCGCGGTCGGCACCGGCCAGAATGGACCGATGGACTGGCAGACCTCCGAAGACACCGTGCCGTCGGCGCCGGTGACGGAGGCCGACGCGCGCCTGCTGCGCGGCCGCCCGCCCGCCACGGGCGCGTGGCGCGACGGCGACCCCGCCGGCGAGCGCCAGTTCGCGGCGTTCGGTCCGTTCCGCACCGAGGGCGGCGACGAACTGCCCGGATACCGCCTCGCGTACCAGACGTGGGGCGAGCTCAACGCGGCCCGCGACAACGCCGTGCTCGTGCTGCACGCCCTCACCGGTGATGCGCACGTGCGCGGCCCGGCGGGTCCTGGGCATCCGACAGCCGGCTGGTGGGACGACATCGTCGGCCCGGGCGCCCCCATCGACACCGACCGCTGGTTCGTGGTCGCACCGAACATGCTCGGCGGATGCCAGGGCTCGACCGGCCCGTCGAGTGTCGCCCCAGACGGCTACGAGTGGGGGTCGCGGTTCCCGTACCTGACGATCCGCGATCAGGTCGCCGCGCAGGTGCGGCTCGCCGACGCACTGGGGGTCGACGCGTGGGCGGGCGTCGTCGGCGGCTCGATGGGCGGCATGCACACTCTGGAGTGGGCGGTCGGGCACCCCGACCGGGTCGCGCGCGCCGCCGTCCTGAGTGCTCCCCCGGTCAACACCGCCGACCAGATCGCGCTCAACTCGGTGCAGCTCGAGGCGATCCGCATCGATCCGCGCTTCGCGGGCGGCGAGTACTACGACGCCGACGACGGCGACGGACCGCATCGCGGTCTCGCCCTCGCCCGACGCATGGCATTGCTCAACTACCGCTCGCCGACCGAGCTCAACCAGCGCTTC
>JAUHVN010000012.1 GCA_030425055.1 Actinomycetes bacterium
CGCCCGCTACGCCGAGAAGCGCGCGGAGCTGAAGAAGCAGCTGGTCGACCCCACCTCGACCGACGAGCAGCGCGAGGCCGCCCGCCTCGGCCTGCAGAAGCTGCCCCGCAACGCGTCGCCGGTGCGTCTGCGCAACCGCGATGTCATCGACGGCCGCCCGCGCGGCCACCTGTCGAAGTTCGGCATCTCGCGCGTGCGCTTCCGCGACATGGCCCACCGAGGCGAGCTGCCCGGTGTGACCAAGTCGAGCTGGTAAGCCTCAGACACGACGGAACCCCCCGTTCCCGCTGCGACTGCAGCAGGGAGCGGGGGGTTCCGTGTTCGCGGCGACGCGAGCGCGGGATGCCGCGTCACGCCGTCGTCGACTGCGCCTCTGCGTGCGAGACGCCCCACTCGAGCGCGTAGTCCGCGACTTCCTCCCAGCCGTCCTGGCTGACGATGCGGTGCGTGCGTCCCGGCCACTCCTTGTAGTCGACGACGGCCGGACCACCGGAGCGGCGATACTTCTTCACGATCGCCTCGCCGATCGCCGGGGGAACGACGTGGTCGATCTCGCCCGACATGATCAGCAGCGGCGCGCGGTCGGTGCGGTCGTAGTCGACGTGCGTGACACCGCCCTTCTCGTTGAAGGCGCTCGCGACGCCCTCGAAGAAGACGCGGTTGGAGGAGTTGACCGCTGAGGTCTCCCACAGGCGGTCCGACTCGGCTCGGCTCAGGTCGTTGCCGAAGGTGAAGTGGAAGTGCGCCTTCGACAGCGGCTTCGCGCCGTTGCGGCCGAACGGGTTCGAGAGGATGGGAGTGCCCGTCCACAGCGTCGACAGCGGCAGCGTGGTGATGCCCGCGGTCTGACCGGGCTCGACCCCCACATAGGCGACGCCGACGCCGCGGTCGGCGAGCATCTGGGTGATGACGCCGCCGAACGAGTGGCCCATGATGATGGGCTTCTGCGGCAGCGCACGGATGATGCGCTCGTAGTGGTCGACGATCTGCTTCAGTCCGATCCCCTTCAGGGCGCTGGGGTCGTCGCGAACCTCGGCGACGGTGCGGTCGTCGATACCGGGCCAGCCCGGGACGATCACCTCGTACGGACAGGACCGCGTCGCCCCGGCGTTCGCCCGCACCGCGCGTGCGACGATCGCCGCGCACCGCCGCTGAGCGCTCCCGTCGATCGCGTCACATCGGTCACATCGGCCACATCTGCACCCGACACGCCGTCCGCCAAGCGCGAAACCCGCGGAAGTACGCGGAAATGCGGGGCCTTTCGGGTACATTCGAGGCGGTCGATCCGACCAGCCGGGGGGCACGTGGTCCGCCGGTCCGAGCAATGAACGAGGGTGGCGATCCGCCCCCTCTGGAGGACAACCACAATGGCTGACAAGTCCATCACCAAGACCGAGCTCGTCGCGAGCATCGCCAGCGCGACGGGGCAGAGCCAGTCCGCCGTCTCGAGCGTTCTCGACTCCCTCTTCTCCACCGTCTCCGAGGCGGTCGCCAAGGGCAGCAAGGTCTCGATCCCCGGCTGGCTCTCGTTCGAGCAGGTCGCCACCTCGGCCCGCACCGGCCGCAACCCGCAGACCGGCGAGGAGATCAAGATCCCCGCGGGCAAGCGCGTCAAGGTCACCGCCGGCTCGAAGCTCAAGGCTGCGGTGAAATAACCCACCAGCGTGAATGAGGGGGATGCCGCAACCGCGCGGCATCCCCCTCGTCATGCCCGCCTAGAGTGGTCTGGTGATCACCCCCCGCGTCCTGCGGGCCCTCGGGCCTGCGATCCTGGTGACGGTCGCGCTGGTGGTGCTGATCTGGGGACTCGCCTTCGGCGGCGGCGCCGAGCCGCTGGTCATCGCCGACCCGGGCCCGGTCGCGCGATGGGGTCTGCCCATCGCCAAGCTCTTCGTCAATCTGGCCGCAGCCGGCATGGTCGGCACCCTCGTCACCGCGCTGTTCACGCTCAAGGCCGGTGAGCGCCCGTTCGACACGGCACTGGATGCCTCGTCGGCGTCGGCCGCCGTGTTCACCGTCGCCGCCGCGACCACCGGGTTCCTGACGTTCATGGACGCCTTCAACCCCGTGCTCTCACTCGGTCCGGAGTTCGGTGCGCAGCTGGGTCGCTTCCTCATCGACACCGAGGTGGGCTGGACGTGGCTCATCACGACGATCGCGGGCGCGACCATCACCGTGCTCGCCTTCGCGGTGCGATCGTGGACGCCGTCGCTGCTGGTCGCGATCCTCGCGATCGCGACGCTCGTGCCGATGGCGACGCAGGGCCACTCCGGCGAAGAGGCCAACCACAACATCGCGGTCATGGCGCTCGTGCTGCACATCATCCCGGCCGCGATCTGGCTGGGCGGGCTGATGCTGATGGTCCTGGTGCGGCCGCTGCTGCCGCGCCCTCAGCAGGTCACGGCGCTCGGCCGCTACTCGACGATCGCCCTCGTCGCGTTCATCGTCGTCGCGGTGTCGGGCACGGTGCGCGCGTGGGTCGGCGTCGGCAGCTGGGAGGGCCTCTTCTCGCCGTACGGCGTCATCCTGTCGCTCAAGATCGTGGCGCTCGTGGCGATGGGTCTGCTCGGTGCGTACTACCGGCGCCGTCTGATCGCGAAGCTCGGCGAAGACGACTCGTCGCGCCGCTTCTGGGGGCTGGTCGCGTTCGAGCTGGCGCTCATGGGCCTCGCGTCCGGAGCCGCCGCCGCGCTCGCTCGCACGCCTCCGCCCTCCGACGCCGTGCTGCCGCTCGGCCGCACGCCCGCCGAGTACCTCACGGGTGCGCCGCTGCCCCCCGAGCTCACTCCCGAGCGCTGGGTCACAGCGTGGGAGATCGACCTGCTGTGGGCGTTCGCCGCCGGTTTCGGCGCGTTCTTCTACCTCGCCGGGGTGCGGCGGCTCGCCCGCCGCGGCGACCGGTGGCCGGTGCACCGCACGATCCTGTGGCTCAGCGGGCTCGCGCTGCTGCTGTGGGTGACCGGGGGCGCGGTCAACGCGTACCAGGACTACCTGTTCAGCATGCACATGATCGGCCACATGCTGCTGTCGATGGCGATCCCGCTCATGCTCGTCGTCGGAGCGCCCGTGACGCTGGCGGCCCGCGCGATCGACAAGCGCGACGACGGCACGCGCGGCGGCCGCGAGTGGATCCTGTGGGCGGTGCACTCACCGGTGGCGCGCGTGCTGACCAACCCGTTCGTGGCGGCGGGGATCTTCATCGGGTCGCTGTGGGTGTTCTACTACACCGACCTCTTCCGCTGGTCTCTCTACGACCACCTCGGTCACGAGTGGATGACGGCGCACTTCCTCATCGCCGGCTACCTGTTCGCCCTCACGCTCATCGGCATCGACCCCGTGCCGTGGCGCCTGCCGTACGCGGGCCGCCTCGTGCTGCTGGTCGGCGTCATGGCCATGCACGCGTTCTTCGGCATCGCGATCATGATGCAGTCGGGACTGATGGTCGCCGAATGGTTCGGCTCGATGGGCCGCACGTGGGGCCTCACGCCGCTGGAGGACCAGTACCTCGGCGGCGGCATCGCGTGGTCGGTCGGCGAGATCCCGACGCTCGTGCTCGCGATCGCGGTCGCGATCCAGTGGAGCCGCAGCGACGAGCGCGCCCAGCGACGTCGCGACCGGCACGCCGATCGCACCGGCGACGCCGAGCTCGAGGAGTACAACGCGCGTCTGGCGCGGCTCGCCGAACGCGACGCCCGCGCCGAGCAGGCCGGCCGGCGCTGATACGCGTCGACGCCGGGGATGCCGCCTACGTCCCCGACACCACGATCGAGGCGCTGCCGTCGGGCAGCACGGTGACCGTGCCCGACACCTCGAAGGTCACGTCCTCGTCGACGGGGCGCACCGAGCCGTCGAACAGCGACACGATGTCGACGCGGATGCGTGCCGCCGCGACCGTCGGTGCGATCCGCCAGGCGTCGCCGTCGGGGGCCAGCGAGACGACCGGCTGGGACGAGATCGTCCATTGCGGCGGCGACACGATGCGATCCTGCACGACATAGCCGAACGGGCAGCCTGTGGGCTGCAGCACCTGCTGCGTCGCGCACTCGTCGAGGAACTCCGACACCCGCGACTGCACGAGCGCGACGAACTCGTCGGTGGGCTGGGCCTGCACCTGCACCGGCACCTCGGTGAAGGGGCTGTCCGAGAGGACGGCGACACCCGGTGTGCGGGCGATCGCGTTGTCGACCGACACGGAGTAGAGCCCCGGCGAGAACACCAGCATGGGCAGCGCGGTGAGTGGATCGTCGGCCACGCCTTCCGGGTCGATCTGCCGCTTGTCGATCGCGAACCCGTTCACGTCGAAGTCGGTCGATCCTTTCACCACGAGGTCGATGACGGCCAGCGGGCTCTGCGCGAACTGCCACGCAGGCGCGACCCCGATCCAGCCGTTGCCGGTGACGTCGAAGCTCGACGTGCCGAGGTAGGCGCCTGCGCGGTACGAGACGGTGACGGTCGTGATGTCGCCGTCGGTGCTCTCCGAGACGATCTCGACATCGGTCAGGGTCGAGAGCGCGGCGCTGCGCAGCAGCGCGTCCGACGCGTTCGCCGGCAGGCCGGCGGCATCCAGATCCGCCGAGTCCACGGTGACACCGGGGACGGCGAGCGCGCGGGCCGCATCGCCGTCGGCGAGCAGCGAGAGGTAGCGCTCGACGAAGGCGGTCGGGCTGTAGAACTCGCGATACAGGGCGACGGCACCGGCGTACAGCGCGCTGACCAGCACGGCGCCGATCACGCCGAAGAGGGTGAGATCCAGCCACAACGGCGTGCGTCGGCGCTGCTGCACCTGGACGTCCGCCTCCGCTTCCACGGGCCAATTCTAGGAAACGCCGCCTGTGGATCCCCCGACCCCGGCCGCATCTGCTGGCTAGCATGAACCGGTGACCTCGCCCGCCCTCTCCGCCGAGCAGCAGGACGTGTTCGAGCTCATCGAGAACACGCGCGACCACGTCTTCGTCACCGGCCGTGCCGGCACCGGCAAGTCGACGCTCCTGCAGCACCTCGCGTGGAACACCTCGAAGCAGATCGCCGTCTGCGCGCCGACGGGCGTCGCCGCGCTCAACGTCGAGGGTCAGACGATCCACTCGCTGTTCCGGCTGCCGATCGGGCTCATCGCCAACAGCGAGCTCGAGCAGGGCGATGCCACGCGGCGCATCCTCAATGCCCTCGACACCCTCGTGATCGACGAGATCTCGATGGTCAACGCCGACCTGATGGATGCGATCGACCGCTCGCTGCGCCAGGCCCGCGGGCGGCGGGGCGAGCCGTTCGGCGGTGCGCAGGTGGTCATGTTCGGCGATCCCTACCAGCTCGCGCCGGTGCCGCCGCGAGGCGACGAGATGCGTTACATCCGCGACCATTACCGGTCGTTCTGGTTCTTCGACGCCAAGGTCTGGGCCGGCGAGCGGGCCGATGAAGGCGGGATGCTCGATCTCGGGCGGCACGGCGCCGACCTTACGATCCGCGAACTCGTCGACGTGCACCGGCAGGCCGACCCCGGGTTCCGCGCCATGCTCAACGCGGTACGCCACGGCCAGGTGACCGCCGACATCGCCCAGGTGCTCAACGACACCGGGGCGCGGACGCCGCCCGAGCCCGGCGAGCACGAGAAGCCGATCATCACGCTCGCGACGCGCAACGACATCGTGAACGCGATCAACCGCCGGCACCTCGCTGAACTTCCGGGCGCGGTGCAGACGGCGGCCGCGGAGGTCAACGGCGACTTCGGGCGCGGCGACGCCTACCCTGCCGACGTCGAGCTGCAGCTGAAGGTCGGCGCGCAGGTCATGTTCCTCCGCAACGACGTCGGCTCCTACGGAGAGCCGCCGCGGTGGGTGAACGGCACGATCGGCACGGTGACGCGCATCGCCGGCGGCACGGTTCGCGTCGACGTCGAGGGGACCGAGTTCGACGTAGAGCCGGCCGTATGGGAGAGGTTCCGGTATCGGTACGACGCGGCCTCGCGCAACCTCACGCGCGAGATCGTCGCCGAGTTCACGCAGTTCCCGCTGCGGCTGGCGTGGGCGGTCACGATCCACAAGTCGCAGGGCAAGACCTACGAGCGCGCGATCATCGACCTGGGCGCAGGCGCGTTCGCACCGGGGCAGACCTACGTCGCGCTGTCCCGGCTGACCTCGCTCGACGGGCTGTACCTCAGCCGTCCGCTGCGCCCCCGCGACATCCGGGTCGACCCCGACGTGTCACGATTCCTGTCGCGCGCGAACATCGCGCGGTGAGTCAGGCGGCGGTCTCGGCCTTCGCGCGGGCGAGATCCTCGAACAGCTCCGTGTTCAACCGGTAGGCCAGCAGGACTTCCTCGACGACCCGCTCCTTCTCGTCGTCGCTCCACGGTGCGGCATCCAGCTGCTCGCGATAGACGTCCTTGAAGGCCTTCGGGTCGGCGATGTCCTCGAAGATGTAGAACCCGATGCCGTTGGTCTCGAAGCCGAACCGGCGTGCCATGAGGCGGCCGATGAACAGTCCGCCCGACAGGTCGCCGAGGTAGCGCGTGTAGTGGTGGGCGACGAAGCCGCCCGGCCACATCGCACCCACCTGCCGGATGCGGTCGACGTAGCGGCGGGTCGTCGGAAGCGCCTCGATCTCGTCGCGCCAGTCGGGGCCGACGAGGAACTCGAGGTCCGACTCGAGCGCGGGCAGTCGCGTGAGCTTCTCGCTGATGAAGGTGGCGGCGACCGGGTCGTGCTTCATGCGGTCGGCGGCCCACTCGAGCGCCTCGTAGATGTACCAGTGCTGCGCGACGAGCGCGATGTAGTCATCGCGCGTGCCCTCACCGCTCATGAGGTCTGACATGAAGCCGGCGTGCTCGCTCGTGGAGTGCGCCTGGCTGGAGCGCTCGCGCAAGAGTGTGGAGAAGGGGATGACGTCGGGCATGGCGTCCGTTCGGGTAAGGGTGTCCTTACTGGTATACCACGCCGGGGTTGCGACCTTCCGAGCCGGAGCGGCCTCTCGAGTCGCTCAGGCGTGCGGTCGAGGCTCCACGCCGAGCCTGCGGCACGCCTCGTCGTAGAGTGCGACGATCTCGCGGCGCACCTCGGGCCGCTGCGAGATGGACCCGCCCGGCCACGGCACGCGGACGGCGGTCGCCGTGCCGTCGGCCAGCGTCGCCTGCCAGTCGCCGCCGTCGCCGTCGAAGCCCGTCATCGACGCCGCCGATGCGGAAGCGTCAGGACCGAATGCGCGCACGATGAGCAGGTTGTCATCGGCATGGTCGGCGTTCATGTGCCCGAGCACGCCCGCGAGGGCGGCATCGTCGAACCTGTGAGGCATCCGCTCAGCCTAGCGACGGTGATCTCGCTGTGACCTGCGTGTGTTTGAATCTCTATGGCAGAAATACGGGGGGACCGGGTATGCGATCACGACGGACGACGTTGCGTGCTGTCGCAGCGGCCGGCGTCGCGCTCGCCCTCGCGCTGTCGGGATGCTCCGCCGATACGAGCCTCGAGCTCGACGTGCCGGCTCAGGTCGAGGGCTCGCTTCCCGAAGCGACGGTCGCCGAACTGCAGGCCGCCGTCGAGGCCGCGATGGCCGCGACCGCTTCGCCGGGCGCGATCGTCGGGGTGTGGGCCCCGTGGAGCGGTTCGTGGGTGACGGCGTTCGGCACCGTGACGCCCGGTGGTGAGGCGGTCACCACCGACATGGAGTTCCGGGCCGGGCACATCACGCGCGCGATGACGTGCGACGTGCTCTACAACGTCGCAGCCACGGGTGCCGTCTCGCTGGACGACAGCGTGACCGAGTACGTCAGCGGCCTCCCTGATCTCGGCGATGTGACGCTCGAGATGCTGTGCGACAGCACGTCGGGCATCGGCTCCTACCTCGGGCAGCTCACGAAGCAGTGGACGACGAACCCGACCCGTGTGTGGAACGCGATGGAGCTCGCGGGCTACGGCCTCGGCCAGATGGGCGACGCCGTGCCGGGGGCAGGGTACCGCGACTCGGACGCCGGCTACCTGCTGCTGGGGATCGCCCTCGAGCGCGCCACCACCTCGAGCATGGCCGATCTGATGGAGCAGTACATCTTCGGCCCCCTCGACCTCGAGGCGACGCGGCTGCCGGGACCCGCCGCGGGTGCGGCATCCGATGAACTGCCGGTCCTGTCGGGGCTGCACTCGATCAAGAACGGCGAAGACGGCGCGATGAACTGCGCCGAACCGCTCGACCTGACCGTCGCCTCGTCGAGCCTGGTCTTCACCGACTCCGGTGTCGTGACCGATGTGAACGATCTCGCGCGCTACATGCAGGCGCTCGGCGCGGAAGCCCTCGTGCCCGACGGCGTGGTCGACCGCTTCGCCGACCCCGTTCCGACGTCGAGCGGGGCATCGTCGTGGTACACGGCGACCGGCGGAACGGTGCAGGCGGGTTCGCTCATCGGACACTTCGGCGCCTCACTCGGCTATCTCACGAGCGCGTGGGTCGACCCGCTCACCGGCATGACCGTCGTGGTGGTGCTCAACAATTCGGCCGCCGGCTCGGACGCGGCGCGCAACCTCGGCTGGCAGCTCGCCGCCATCGCCTCGAAGGCGCCGGCCGCCTCGGGGCAGACGGCGCCCGAGGCCGGGCTGCCGTTCACGGCGGAGCAGTGGGGCGAGGCGATCGCGTCGCGTCCGCTCTGCCCCGTTCCCAGCGAGTGACCCGAGCCGGCACGGCGCCTGCCGTGCTGCTGGTCGTCACCGGCCTCGCCTGCCAAGAGGTCGGCGCCTCGCTCGCCGTCCTGCTGTTCCCGCAGGTGGGACCGCTCGGCATGGTCATGCTGCGTCTGGTGTTCTCGGCCGTGATCCTGCTCGCGATCGCACGTCCGTCGCTGCGCGGACGGTCGCGCTCGGACTGGACGGGCGTGCTGCTGTTCGGCGTCGTGCTCGCGGTCATGAACGGCCTGTTCTACCTCGCCCTCGAGCGGCTCCCGCTCGGGGTCACGGTGACGATCGAGGTGCTGGGTCCGCTCACGCTGTCGATCATCGCGAGCCGGCGCGCGTCGGCGTGGCTGTGGGCCGGCCTCGCCCTCGCCGGCGTGGTCGCGCTCGGCGGCGGCGGGTGGGATCGGCTCGACCCGCTCGGAGTGCTGTTCGCGCTGGGCGCCGCCGCGAGCTGGGCCGGATACATCCTCGCCTCCGCCCGCGTCGGCCGCGCGTTCGCGAAGCTCGACGGACTCGCGCTCGCGATGGTGGCGGGCGCCCTGCTGTCGCTGCCTTTCGGCATCGCCGACGCGGGCGCCGCGCTGCTGCGGATCGACCTCATCGCGATCGGGGCCGCCGTCGCCGTGCTCTCGTCGACGATCCCGTACGCGTTCGAGCTCATCGCGCTGCGCCGCCTTCCCGCCGCCGCGTTCGCGATCCTGATGAGCCTCGCGCCCGCCACCGCGGCGGTCGCCGGCTTCGTGCTGCTCGGTCAGCACCTCGCGTGGCTCGAGATCGTCGGCATCGCCCTCGTGATCGCGGCGAGCATCGGTGCGGTGAGGTCGTCGGCGCGCGCGGCCCGAGAGACGGCCGAGCCCCTGGCGTGACGCGGGCGTCACGACGCGAAACATTGCGGCGGCGGGCACCGCACCGTTGCTAGCCTGACCGGGCAGCGCGCAGCGAGGCCTCGCGTCCCGATCGGGGGACACGCCTGCGATTCCCATCCGTCGGAGTCGCGCCCTCGCGGCTCCCGTTCCGAGGAGCACCCGCATGGTCACCGTCAGCAACGCCCACTTCGTCGGCAGCATCAACCAGCCCGACGCCGAGTCCGTCTTCCGCGTCGTCTCCGAGCACGTCGGCGGGCGAGCCGCGCGCATCCCCGACGGCGAGGTCGGCGAACGGTTCTACTGGATCCAGTTCCAGACGTTCCGCCTCGATGAGACACCGGGCCTCGTGCGCGTCGGACCCGAGTTGCCGTTCAAGATCCGCGACACCTTCGATGTGCGCCCCTTCGCCCTCGACGGCACGGTCGCCGCGGCCGACCTCGTGTTCCCGAACCTCGGGTACGCCGATGCCGCGATCGCCTCGTACGCTGCGTTCCGCGCGCTGCGCGACGGCGGCGTGATCCCGGACGGCGTGCGCTTCCAGGTGTCGATCCCGACGCCCGTCGGCGTCGTCGGGGCGTTCATCGTGCCCGATGACCGTGCGGCCGTCGAGCCCGCCTACGAGCGGGCGCTGTTCGCCGAGGTGGCGCGCATCGCCGACGCGATTCCGCACGACGAGCTCGCGATCCAGTGGGACTCGGCCGTGGAGTTCGGCATCCTCGACGGCGTCGAGTTCAACGGCGTGCCGTTCGCCGCGGGGTGGGGCGACGACCTGCTCGGCGGCGTCGTCGACCGCGCGCTGCGACAGATCGCCGCGGTGCCGAACGATGTGCAGGTGGGCTTCCACCTCTGTTACGGAGACGTCGAGGAGGAGCACTTCGTGCAGCCGACGGATGCCGCGACACTGGCATCCGTCATCCGCGGCATCGTCGCGGCGTCGCCGCGCGTCATCGACTGGTTCCACCTGCCGGTGCCGATCGAGCGCGACGACGCGGCCTACTTCGCTCCGCTCGCCGACCTCGATCTGCCCGAGGGGACCGAGATCGATCTCGGCCTGCTGCACCACGAGGACGGCCTCGATGGCGCCGAGCGCCGCATCGCCGCCGCCGCGACGGTGCTCGACCGATTCGGGGTCAGCACCGAGTGCGGCTTCGGGCGCGGCCCCGCCGAGCGCACCGCCGGTCTTCTCGATCTGCATGCCGCGGTGGTCGACGCTCACCGCTGACTGGAATCGGCCACTCCGCTTCTCCACACGCCGCTGCGCGGCGCGCGGAGCCTCTGCGGAGCGGGACCCCCGCTGCGGATCGGTTCAGACGGCATCCACACGAATGCCCTCCCGCACGGACTTCGTCCGCACGTGAGGGCATTGGAGGGGATGACGGGAATCGAACCCGCGCTGTCTGCTTGGGAAGCAGAAGTTCTGCCATTGAACTACATCCCCGGAGGGGCCTTTCGGCGCCTCGCAAGGATAACAGAGCGGATGCCTCAGCCCGAGATGGCGGCTTCGATGAGGCGGGCGGTGGCCGCGGCGCCGTCCGCCCCCTCGTACGCGACCTTCACCTCGTCGGCGGCGGTGCGGATCGCGGGATCGTCGAGGACGCGGCGGACCGCGTCGAGGAACACCGGCTTGCGCACATCCTTCGGGCGCACCGCCACCGCGTTGCCGCGCTTCTCGCACATGCGCACATGCCAGGTCTGCTCGGGCTGCAGGCCCATGCCGACGAACGGGATGCCGGTGGCGCAGGCGGTCTGCACCGTTCCCTGGCCGCCGTGCAGCACCGCCGCGTCGACCAGCCCACCCAGCCGGTGCGCCGGCAGCAGGTCGGTGACGTGCACGTTCGCGGGCACGCTGTCGCCGTCGTCCAGATAGTGGCGGATCGGCGCGACCACGTTCACGTCGAGCGCGCCCAGCTGCTCGGCGGCGCCGAGCGCGAGGTCGCGCCCGGCGGACGACCCGAGCCCCAGGTATACGAGCGGCCGGTCGGCGGCCGCGAGCTCGGTGACGACGTCGGGCATCGGCGAGTCGATGTGCGCGAAGATCGGGCCGACGCGCTCGAACGCCGGGGGCAGGTCGAACCCGTCGAGCTCCCACGGC
Source organism: Actinomycetes bacterium (assembly GCA_030425055.1). Lineage (GTDB taxonomy): Bacteria > Actinomycetota > Actinomycetes > Actinomycetales > Microbacteriaceae > Microbacterium. The sequence continues at coordinate 11,610 of JAUHVN010000012.1, forward strand.
ATCTCGGTGAGCAGGTTGCGGTCGGCGGTGATGAGGGACCCGACCGTGCGCAGCGGCGGCACGCCGATGTCCTTCGCGACCGTGCGGAACGCCTTCGGCGCCAGGGGCGCTTTCGTGTACACCCAGCGGAAGGCCGCGGTCGCGACGAGGTCGGCGGTGCGTGCGAACCACCCGTCACCCGAGACGAAGCCCATCCGCGGAGTCTGCGAGACCTGCGCATCGGTGAGCGCGAACGGCACGGGGTAGAACAGCGGCACCTTCTCGGCCCGGGCCGAGAGGAACGAGGTCAGGTTGGATCCGGTGACGACCGCCTTCGCGTCGTAGCGGCGGATGAGGTCTCGCTCGAGCTCAACGCGAGCGGCGACGAGCTCGCGGGTGAACGGACTGGTGAACGACCTGCCCTGGTCGAACGCCATCGCCTGATCGCGCTCGGCCTGCGACCACGCAGGTTCGCACGGGAGGTACTCGAAGCAGGCATCCTCGATCAGCGACACGTAGTCGTGTTCGTACCCCATGAAGACGACCCGGTGGGCGTCGTCGAGCGCGCGCGCGACCTGGATCATGCGGGTGGTCTCGGCGAGGTTGAACGTCACCGGGCAGAACAGAACGGTGGCCATGCGGATCCTCTCGTCACGACCAGGATGCCGCACGCGTGGCCGGCTCCCCGGCGGATAGGCTGACTCCCGTGCTGCTCAGTGACCGCGATATCCGCGCCGAAGTCGACCGCGGCCGGATCGGCGTCGAGCCGTGGGACGCCTCGATGGTGCAGCCCTCGAGCGTCGACGTGCGGCTGGACCGGTACTTCCGGCTGTTCGACAACCACCGGTATCCGTTCATCGACCCGGCCGAGGACCAGCCCGATCTCACGCACCTCATCGAGGTGGAACCCGACGAGGCCTTCATCCTGCACCCGGGCGAGTTCGCGCTCGGATCGACCTTCGAGCAGGTGTCGCTGCCCGACGACGTCGCGGCGCGCCTCGAGGGCAAGTCGTCGCTCGGCCGGCTCGGACTGCTGACCCATTCGACGGCGGGGTTCATCGATCCCGGATTCAGCGGGCACGTGACGCTCGAGCTCTCGAACGTCGCGACGCTGCCGATCAAGCTGTGGCCGGGCATGAAGATCGGGCAGCTCTGCTTCTTCCGGCTGTCGTCGCCCGCGCAGAACCCCTACGGGTCGGGGCCGTACGGCAATCGCTACCAGGGGCAGCGCGGCCCGACGGCGTCGCGGTCGTTCCAGAACTTCCACCGCACCGACGTCGGGGTCACCGAGGCGGGATCGCTCGGAGGCTGATCCCGCCCCGGATGCCTCAGGCCTCGCGGCCCCGGCGGAAGCCGCTGTCGAAGCCGCGCTCGAACGCACGCTCCGTGCGGCGGTCGGCGTGATGGCCGTGCCGGCGACCCTCGCCGCGCGGACCGTGGCCGGGCGCGAAGACGTGGCCGGGTCCGAAGCCGTGGTGGCGGTTGCCGCCGTGACGGACGCCGCGGCCGGTCGGCCAGGTCCACGGCGACGGGTCGTCGCCGCCGAGTTCGCGAGCGATCGCCTCGAGCGATGCGACCATCGCGGTGTACTCATCGGGCGAGACGGCGCCGGCGATCCGTGACCGGATGCCGTCGACGGTCTCGGCGAGGCGGTCGCGCTCGGCGCGGCCCTCGTCGGTGAGCGTCCAGGTGCCGTCCTCGTCGCGGGTGACCCACCCGCGATCGGCGAGTGCGCGCATCCGCTTGCCCTTGCGCTGAACGAGGGAGGCGAGGCGGTCGGCGTGCTCGCCGTGACCGCTGTGGTCGCCCGAGAGGACGTTCAGCAGCATCCAGTCGCGTCGGTCGATGCCTTCGGCGGCGAACGCCTCGGCGAATGCTCGGCTGATGAGGTGGTCGAGCGAGCGCAGCAGGCCGCCGAGGGGGCGGGACGCGGGCTCGGTGTGGTTCGTGGTGTCTTGGTTGTCGTTGTCCATGGGGGATCCTTTCCGATCCGAAGTCTGAGTGCATGTCGCATGACATGTATATGCAGTGTGACATACGATCTGAATCCATGTCAAGTCGCATGTATTATCGGCGCATGACCGAGGATGCCGCCGACCGCATCGCCGCAGCGCTCGGGCGCCTGCGCGGCCGCCGCTTCCCGCGCGGCGGAGAGCCGTTCCACCCCGGCCACCATCACGGCGGGCACCCCCACGGCCGGGGGCGGGGCGAGGGGCCGTACGACCCGGGTGCGTGGATGGGTGGTCCGGGCAAGATGCGACTCGCGGGGCCCGCGCGCATGCGCATGCTCGAAGCGCTCGCGGGCGCCGACTCGCCGCTGACGGTCGGAGAGATCGCCGAGGCGGTGGGCGTCGACCAGCCGCGGGCATCCCGCGTCGTCCAGCAGTCGGTCGAGCTCGGTCTCGTGCAGCGCGAAGCCGACCCCGACGACGCCCGCCGCACGCGCGTCGCGCTCACCGACGAGGGGCGCCGACTGCAGCGCGGGTTCCGCGGCGAGCGGCGGGAAGCGATCGTCTCCGCGTTGGCCGACTTCACCGACGACGAGGCCGATCAGTTGGCGCGGCTGCTCACCCGGCTCGCCGACGGCTGGCCGTCGCGCTGACGCGACCTACGCGTCGTCGCTGCGCAGACGCTCCTGCGCGCCGCGCACCGGCAGCAGCAGCAGCAGACCCGCCAGCAGCACCAGCACGATGCCGAGGATGCCGAACGCAGGCTGCCCCGACAGCGCGACGAACAGCGCGAACATCGTCGGCGCCAGGAACGACACCGCGCGACCGGTCGTGGCGTAGAGGCCGAAGACCTCGCCCTCGCGTCCGGGCGGGATGATGCGCGCGAGGAACGTGCGCGACGCCGACTGCGCGGGGCCCACGAAGAGCGTGAGCGCAAGGCCCGCCGTCCAGAACACGATCTGACCGCCGTCGCGCAGGAAGAACACCAGCATCCCCGAGATCACGAGGCCCGTGAGCGCGGCGACGATGACCGGCTTCGCGCCGATCTTGTCGTCGAGCGCGCCGACGGCGATCGTCGAGGCGCCTGCGACGACGTTCGCCGCAATGGCGAAGATGATGACCTCGCCCGCCGAGAAGCCGAAGACGGATGCCGCCAGCACGCCGCCGAACGTGAAGACGCCGGCCAGCCCGTCGCGGAAGACGGCGCTCGCCAGGAGGAACCACACGGTGTGACGGGACTGGCGCCACAGGCGCGCGATGTCGCGGCCGAGGCGTGCGTAGCTCGCGAAGAAGCCGATGCGCTCGCGGCCGGCTCCGACGCCCCGGTACTCCGGCACGGCGAACAGCACCGGCAGCGCGAACAGCCCGAACCACAGCGCCGAGACCAGCATCGCCAGTCGCACCGGCCAGCCGTCCTCGTCGGGAACGCCGAACAGGCCCTGGATGAAGCCGAAGTACACGATCAGCAACAGCACGATGCCGCCGACGTAGCCCAGGCCCCAGCCGAGGCCGCTCACACGCCCGATGGTGCGCGGCGTCGACACCTGGGTGAGCATCGCGTTGTAATTGACGCCGGCGAACTCGAAGAACACGTTGCCGGCGGCCACGAGCAGCAGGCCCAGCCACAGGAACGACGGGTCGGGGGCGACGAACACCATCGCGGCCGTCAGGGCGACCACGATGTAGGTGTTGACCGCGAGCCAGAACTTGCGTCGGCCCGACGTGTCGGACCGCTGGCCGGTCACCGGCGCGAGCAGGGCGATGAGCAGGCCCGCGGCGGCGAGAGCCCACCCGAGCTGCGCCTCGACGGTGCCGCTCGGCCCGAAGCTCGAACTCGTCAGGTAGACCGTGAAGACGAAGGTCGTCACGACCGCGTTGAACGCCGCCGACCCCCAGTCCCACAGGCCCCACGCGAAGACGGCTCCCTTGCCGGTGCGGCTGGGACCTCCTTGCGCGGATGCGGCAGCGGCCATGCCGTCTGTCGGGGTGATTCCTGCGAACTCGGGAAGGTCGGGCGTGGGCCGCGGCGGCTCGGGCGCGCTCATGACCGCAACGCTACCGGCCGCGACCGCCGTGCGGCAGTACCGGATCGTGATGCCATGATGGGGGGATGGCCGTGCACGTCGAGCGCGCAGATCTCCCCGGGATCGGTGTGCGCCATGACATCGAGACAGACGAGGGCCGCCGTGTGTCGGTCATCACCCTGCGCGAGGGCGGACGCGAGATCTCGCTGTCCGACAAGGACGATCCCGATCGCGCCGGCGAGCGCATGAACCTCACCGACGAGGAGGCCACGGCGCTGAGCGAGGTCCTCGGCGGTTCGGTCATCATGACGCAGCTCGCGGGGCTGCGCGAAGAGGTCGCCGGTCTGCGCACGCGGCAGATCACGCTGCGCGCCGACTCTCCGTACGCCGACCGTCCGCTGGGCGACACGCGTGCCCGCACGCTCACCCGCTGCTCGATCGTCGCGATCGTGCGCTCGGGCGGCGTGCTGCCGGCACCCGGACCCGAAGAGGTGCTGCACGTGGGCGACACGCTCGTCTCGGTGGGCACCGGCGAGGGCCTGGACAAGCTCGCGGACATCCTCGACGGAGTCTGACCAGATGGATCACGGCGCGCTCGTCCTCATCGAGATCGGCGCGCTCCTGCTCGGCATCGCCCTGCTCGGGCGCCTCGCGGGACGCCTCGGCATCTCGCCCATCCCGTTCATCCTGCTCGGCGGTCTCGCGTTCGGCGAGGGCGGGCTGCTGCCGTTCACCAGCGGCGGGGAGTTCATCGAGATCGGCGCCGAGATCGGCGTCATCCTGCTGCTGCTGATGCTCGGTCTCGAGTACACGCCTCAGGAGCTCATCGGCAACCTGCGCACCTCGCGGATGCCGGGACTCGTCGACATGCTGCTCAACGCGATTCCCGGTGCGCTCGCCGCGCTGCTGCTGGGCTGGGGGCCGGTCGCGGCGGTCGCCCTCGCCGGCATCACGTGGATCTCATCGTCCGGCGTCATCGCGAAGATGCTGCAGGACCTGGGTCGTCTGTCGAACCGCGAGACGCCCGTCGTGCTGTCGATCCTCGTCATCGAAGACCTCGCGATGGCCTTCTACCTGCCGGTGCTGACCGCGCTGCTGATCGGACTCGACCTCGGCGCCGGCATCATCACGGTCGTCATCGCTCTGGCATCCGTGCTCGTGATCCTCTACATCGCGTTGCGCCACGGCCACTTCGTCTCGCGCATCGTGTGGTCGCGCAGCGCCGAAGTGCTGCTGCTCTCGGTGCTCGGCCTCACGCTGCTCGTGGCCGGCCTCGCCGCCCAGGCGAGCGTGTCGTCGGCCGTCGGCGCGTTCCTCGTCGGCATCGCGATCTCGGGACCGGTCGCCGAGCACGCCCACCGGCTGCTCACGCCGCTGCGCGACCTGTTCGCCTCGGTGTTCTTCCTGTTCTTCGGCCTGTCGACCGACCCCGCCGACCTGCTGCCGATGCTCGTGCCCGCAATTCTGCTCGCCGTCATAACGATGGGCACGAAGCTCATCACCGGGTACTACGCGGCGCGCAAGGGTGGCATCGCCGAAGCCGGCCGCTGGCGTGCCGGTTTCGCGCTGCTGCCCCGCGGCGAGTTCTCGATCGTCATCGCGGGCCTGGCCGTGGCATCCGGCGTCGACCGCTCACTCGCGGCGCTCGCGACCGCCTACGTGCTCATCACCATCGTCGTCGGACCCCTCCTGGCACGTCTGCCCGATGCGCCGTGGTTCACCGAATGGGCCGGGCGTCGCGAGCGTGCGCGCCGCGCCGCCTCGAAGGGCTGACATGGACGCACCCGACGCCGGGCGGGAGGATGGGCGAGTGGATGCCGCAGCCCCCGACGCCCCCCGCACCGACCGCCCGCGCACGGCGAGCGGCCGCCGACGGGCGGCGATCGCTGAAGCGGGCGGCGAGGCCGGACTCGTCGCGTACTTCAAGGAACGTGTCTATGCGTCCTTCACGGGCCTGGCCATCGTCATGGTCGTCTCGCAGCACCCGGACGATCCCGCCCACGCGTTCCTCGCGCTCGTCCTGGGCGTGGTGGGCATCGTCACCGCCGGGTTCGTCGCCGACATCGTCGGACATCTCGCCGTGCACCGACGATTCTCATCCGCGGGAGAGGTCGTCGTTCCCGTCCGCGTCGCACTCGGGGCGCTCGGCACCCTGGTCGTGCCCGGGGCCCTCGTGGGCGCCGCCTGGATCGGGTGGATTCCGGCGGAGGTGGCGCTGTCGATCGCAGCCTGGAGCTACGTCCTCACCCTCGCGGTGATCGGGGCGCTCGTCGTGCGGCGCGCGCAGCTGCGGTGGTGGCAGTCGCTGCTGGCCGTGGGGCTGCTCGTCGCGCTCGCGCTGCTGGTGCTGCTGCTGCAGACGCTCGCCAAGTCGGTCTGACCGCCCGACGCACGTCCTCGGCTCGCTTCCTCAGGCATTGGCGCGCCACTCGCGCTCGAGGATCGCGTAGTGGCCGGTGTCGGTCCACTCGCCCTTCAGCCACATGTGCTCGACGAGGTGTCCTTCGTGCCGCATCCCGAGTCGCTCGCAGATCCTCACCGATCCCCGGTTGCGCGGGTCGAGTTCGGCGTACACGCGGTGCAGGCCGAGCTCGCCGAACGCGAGGTCCAGCATCAGCCCGGCCGCCTCGGTCGCGTACCCGCGCCCCTGGGCGTCGGGGGCGAGGATCCAGCCGATCTCGGCGGTGCGGTCGTCGAGGCTGTGAAGTGCGAAGTACATCGTGCCGAGGAAGCGGCCGTCGAGGTCGCGGATCGCGGGCTGCACGTAGTCGCCCTTGTCGGCGAGGCGCGTCGCGGCGCCGTCGCGGGCGAGCACCTCGGTCACCTGCTCGCGGGTGCGGGGTTCGTAGAGCAGATACCGGCAGACCTCGGGGTCGGACTGCAGACGCGTGAGATCGTCGAGGTCGTCGGGCCGCAGCAGGTCGAGCCGCAGCCTGTCCGAGGCGAGCGGGGCGAAGTCCCAGGGCAGAGGCACGGACCCATCATCCTCCGCAACGTCGTTCCTGCGAACTTGATACGAGTCGACTCAAGTTCATTTGACTCCGCGACCCCCTCGGCGTACCCTTGAGCCATCGCGACTCAACCTCGCGAGCAGACTTCCCATCAACCCCGAGGCCGAGGCATCCTGCCCCGGCCTTCACGAAGGAGAGAAACACATGGCACGTGCTGTCGGAATCGACCTCGGTACGACCAACTCGGTCGTCAGCGTCCTCGAGGGCGGCGAGCCCAAGGTCATCGCCAACGCCGAGGGCTTCCGCACCACCCCCTCGGTGGTCGCATTCACCAAGGACGGCGAGGTGCTCGTCGGCGAGACCGCCAAGCGCCAGGCCGTCACCAACGTCGACCGCACCGTCTCGTCGGTCAAGCGTCACATGGGCACCGACTGGGGCTTCGACGTCGACGGCAAGAAGTGGACGCCGCAGGAGATCTCGGCCCGCATCCTTCAGAAGCTCAAGCGCGACGCCGAGCAGTACCTGGGCGACACCGTGACGGATGCCGTCATCACCGTTCCCGCGTATTTCAACGACGCCCAGCGTCAGGCCACCAAGGAGGCCGGCGAGATCTCGGGCCTCAACGTGCTGCGCATCATCAACGAGCCCACCGCCGCCGCGCTCGCGTACGGCCTCGACAAGGGCAAGGAGGACGAGCTCATCCTCGTCTTCGACCTCGGTGGCGGAACCTTCGACGTCTCGCTGCTCGAGGTGGGCAAGGACGACGACTTCTCGACCATCCAGGTGCGCGCCACGTCGGGCGACAACCGCCTCGGCGGCGACGACTGGGACCAGCGGGTCGTCGACTACCTCATCAAGCAGTTCAAGGACACCACGGGCGTCGACGTGTCGGGCGACCGCATCGCGCTGCAGCGCCTCAAGGAGGCCGCGGAGCAGGCGAAGAAGGAGCTGTCGAGCTCGACCTCGACCTCGATCAACCTGCCCTACCTGTCGCTGACCGACTCGGGTCCCGTGTCGCTGTCCGAGACGCTGACGCGCGCGAAGTTCGAGGACCTCACCAAGGACCTGCTCGACCGCACCAAGAAGCCGTTCGAGGACGTCATCCGCGAGGCGGGCATCAAGGTCGGCGACATCGACCACGTCGTGCTCGTCGGCGGCTCGACCCGCATGCCGGCCGTCTCGGAGCTCGTGAAGAAGGAGACCGGCGGCAAGGAGCCCAACAAGGGCGTCAACCCCGATGAGGTCGTCGCCGTCGGCGCCGCCCTGCAGGCCGGTGTCCTGCGCGGCGAGCGCAAGGACGTGCTGCTGATCGACGTCACCCCGCTGAGCCTCGGCATCGAGACCAAGGGCGGCATCATGACCAAGCTCATCGAGCGCAACACGGCCATCCCGACCAAGCGCAGCGAGACCTTCACCACCGCCGACGACAACCAGCCGTCGGTCGCGATCCAGGTCTTCCAGGGCGAGCGCGACTTCACGCGCGACAACAAGCCGCTGGGCACCTTCGAGCTCACCGGCATCGCCCCGGCCCCCCGCGGCATCCCGCAGATCGAGGTCACCTTCGACATCGACGCGAACGGCATCGTGCACGTGTCCGCCAAGGACAAGGGCACCGGCAAGGAGCAGTCGATGACGATCACCGGCGGCTCGTCGCTGCCGAAGGACGACATCGAGCGCATGGTGCGCGAGGCCGAGGAGCACGCCGCCGAGGACAAGAAGCGCCGCGAGGCCGCCGAGGTGCGCAACCAGGCCGAGACGCTCGCGTACTCGATCGAGAAGCTCATCCAGGAGAACGACGACAAGCTGCCCGCCGACGTCAAGGCCGAGGTGCAGGCAGACGTCGACGCGCTGAAGACCGCGCTCGCCGGTGACGACGACGAGGCGCTGCAGAGCGCCTTCGACAAGCTCAACGCGTCGCAGGGCAAGCTCGGCGAGGCGATCTACCAGGCCGGTCAGTCCGAGCAGGCTGCTCAGGATGCTCCGACGGATGCCCCCGCCGACGGCGACGCGTCGTCCTCTGACGAGGACGTCGTCGACGCCGAGGTCGTGGACGACGAGGACGACGAGAAGAAGTAACCCATGGCCGACAAGGACTTCGAACAGCCCGAGGTCCCCGGCGAGGACGACGCGGTCGCCGAGGATGTCCCCACGGACACCGAGGCGACCGCGTCTCCCGCAGAGGGGGACGACGACGCACTGACCGTCGACGACATCCTCGGCGCGTCGCAGAACGTCGACGCCGCCGCCGAAGACGCGGTGCTCGCCGACCTCGAGTCGGCGCTGCTCAACGACCTCAAGCGGCTGCAGGCCGAGTACGCCAACTACCGTCGGCGCACCGAGCAGCAGCGCGACGTCGACATCGAGCGCGCGACCGGTTCGGTGGCGAAGGGCCTGCTTCCCGTGCTCGACGACCTCGACCGGGCCGAGAAGCACGGCGACCTCGAAGACGGCACGCCGTTCGCGGCGATCGCCGAGAAGCTGCGGGCCGTCGCCGAGCGCATCGGTCTGGTCACCTACGGGGCGGCCGGCGAGGCGTTCGACCCGCAGCAGCACGAGGCCATCTTCCAGGCGCCCACCCCCGGCACCGCCGAGCCCACGATCCTCGAGGTCGTCGAGATCGGCTACCGGCTGGGGTCGGTCGAACTGCGTCCGGCGAAGGTCGTCGTCGCCGTGCCGGCCGAGTAGCCGAGGGGGGACCATGGCCAGCCAGGACTGGTTCGACAAGGACTTCTACAAGGTGCTCGGCGTCTCGAAGGACATCGGCGACGCCGACCTGAAGAAGACCTATCGCAAGCTCGCGCGCACCTACCACCCCGATTCGAACCCGGGGGATGCCGCCGCCGAGGCGAAGTTCAAGGAGATCAGCGAGGCGTACGCGGTGCTCTCCGACAAGGAGCAGCGCGCCGAGTACGACCAGATCCGTGCGATGGGATCGGGCGGCGCCCGCTTCACCGCGGGCGGCCAGGGGGCCGGTGGATTCGAGGACGTGTTCTCGATGTTCAACCAGGGCCGCGGCGGCGGCGCGCGCTACCAGGGCGAGGACTTCGAGGACATCTTCTCGATGTTCAACCAGGGTGGGAACTCGTTCGGATCGGGCCGGTTCGGGCAGCCGAGCGGCGGGTTCCGCGGCTACGGCGGGCCGACGCGCGGCGCCGACGTGACCGCGCGCACCACGATCGACTTCATCACCGCCACGAAGGGCGAGACGATCTCGCTGCAGGGCGAGGACGGCAAGCCGTTCAAGGTGAAGATCCCCGCCGGCGTCGCAGACGGACAGAAGATCCGGCTGCGCGGCCGGGGCCGCCCGAGTCCCGACGGCGGCGAGACAGGAGACATCGTCGTGGCCGTGACCGTTCGCCCCCACCCCGTCTTCACGCGGGACGGCCTCAACCTG
>JAUHVN010000350.1 GCA_030425055.1 Actinomycetes bacterium
TGCCACTGCGCGGCGGTGAGGTTCCTCGCCTGCAGGATCGCTCCGGTGAGTCCGAAGTCGCGGACAAGGTCGGCCACGCCGACGATCGCCATCACCATCGCGACCAGACCGAAGTCGGAGGGCTCGAGCATCCGCGCCAGGACGACGGTGGACAGCAGTTGGATCAGCGTCTTGGTCCACAGTCCTCCTGCGGTCACCGCCGCTCCGCGCGACGCGCGGTGCTTGAGGTCGCCCGGTGCGCTCATGCCCGCGCCGCCTCGCGCGGCGACTCGTCCCGGCCCCACGCGACGTGCGCGCTCGGCGGCCGCAAGCGCAGGCGGATCTTCGGCGCCGCGTAGCCGTACGCGTAGAACGGGAACGACGCCCACAGGCGCGGCGAGCGTGCGACCCGCGCGACGAGGGCGCGTCGCGAAGCGCCGCCGCCCGGCCCGGCCTCGGCATCGAGCTCGCGATTGCCCTGCTCGATGCGGATGCCGCGGCGCACCAGTGTGGCCATGTCACGCGGCGCGCGCACCGTGAAGACCGCACCGGGATCCGTCAGTCGCTAGTCGTCGGCGAGCCGCAATTGCACGAAGCGATCGTCGGCGATCACGGGAGGGAACCGGCCCCACCGCATGCGCCCGAGTTCGTTGACTGCGTACACGCCCGAACCCACGTGACCCGTCCGTCGATACTCCGACAGCTGCCACACCCGCGTGTGCGCGCGCACCGCGAAGGTGCTCTCGGACGCGTCGACCACGAGCGTGGGGGCTGCGACCGCAGGGTGTTCGGCGCGCGCGAGGAGGGATGCCAGTCCCCGCAGCGCCGCGGTGTCGATGGCGACGTCGGCGTCCACGTAGGCGCGCGGGTAGGCGGTCGCGAGTTCGTCTCCGCGGTTGAGGGCGGCGATCTTCGAGGCCTCCGCGATCTCGGAGACCGTGACCCCCGGTACGGCCCGCGCCTGATCAGCCGTGTCGTCGTCGCATCCGTTCGCGATCACGACGACCTCGAACTCACCGGGTTCGGCGTCGCGCAGCATCCGCTCGAGGGAACGGCGCACGAGAGGGCCCTCGTTGTGCGCGGGCACCACGACGCTCAGCCGCGCACTCATGACACCTCCGACGCAGCCGGTGATGCGAGCGGGGCGGGAGGGGTCTCGTAGCGGCCGCGGCCCGCCGCTTCCGCGGCGAGGGCGGGTGGACTCGCCGTCAGCAGCCACGCGCCCACGGCGAGCAGCATGAGGTAGACGAAGAAGGTCTGATAGAAACCGAAGGCGTCGAAGAAGAAGAGGGCCGTCGCGTAGCCGCCCGAGACGATGACCAGAGTGAGGGCGAGCAGCGCGTAGCGGGGTTCGTACCGGGCCGACGTGTACGCCCACACCAGCATCATGATCGCGGGGGCGAGGATGAACACGGCGAGCCCCGCGACGCCGACGGCACCCGTTTCGAGCAGGGTGCCGAGCACCTGATTGTCGAGGATGAACGCGTTCTGGTCGTCGCCGGTCACGATGCGGCTGCCCAGCCCGGTCCCGAAGAACGGATGCGCCGCCGCTTGCGCGAGCGACGGTTCGAGGTCGGCGAGGCGTCCTGCGCCGCGGAACCCCGCGGAGGTGTACTGCGAGGCGATGAGTGCGTCGAAGTCGAAGAACGAGCCGATGAGCGTGTCGAAGACCTTGGGCAGCACCGCGGTGCCGATCGCGAGCGCGGGAAGACCGAGCGCGAACAGGGTGATCCCGAGCCAGGGCCGCAGCAGCAGGGTGAGCAGGAACATCACCGCGAGCACGACGATCGCGGTGCGCGAGACCGCTGAGAGCACGCCTCCGATCAGGATCACGACGGCGATGCCGTACAGGATCCGCCGGTTGATCGGGTTGTGCGGTCGACCACCGTATGCGGCGAGGTAGATCGCCACGGCGATCAGCAGGCACAGCATGACCGACAGCGCGATCGGATGCTGCGACGAGCCGAACGAGCGGAACCCTCCGGCGCGATACGCCTCGCTCTCGTCGGCGATCACCTCGAGCGGCAGGAACGAGTTGAGGCGCCAGAAGAGGTTGACGCGGGTGACGCGCTCGGCGATCGCGAGCAGCGCGACGATGGTGCCGCACCACACCAGGGCGGCGAGCAGCCCCATCACGATGCGCTCGGTGCTGAGGATCTGCCGCGTGATGTAGAAGACCGAGAGCATGAGCACCCAGTTCACGACCGCGCCGACGGCTGTGCCCCCCAGGCTCTGCTCGACCAGCGCGGTGCCGTTCACCGGGATCGACACCAGCATCGCGGCCGCGAAGATGCCGATCGGCCATCCGAACGCCACCGGCCGCCACGGGCGGGAACGGTCGAGCAGCAGCGCCGCCGCCGTCGCGCCCAGGAGCAGCACGAGCACGACGCGGTACGGCTCGAGTTCGAACGGCAGCGGGATGGGGAGCGCATAGCGACGGACGGGGATGAACATCACGACGGCGACGAGGATGCCGAGGCCGCCGACCCACGAGAACACCGCGCGCCGGGCGAGGTAGAGCACCGCGACGAACAGCAGCACGCCGCCGGCGGCGATCGGCGGCAGCAGCAGGATCGCGACGATCGAGACGATCGCCAGGATCACGCTCGCCGTCACCATCCGTGCGGCACCGCCGGACGAGCTGCCCGCACCCGCCGCGTCCGCGGTCGGCGGCTCCGCGGCCGGCGCGGTCTCGGCCGCCGAGTCGTGCAGCCGCGGCGCGACCTGCTCCATGGCGGTCCTGTCCCGGGTGATTCCCGTGCCCACTACGGGGTGGGCACGCGCTCGGTGTCGTCGGCGGACTCCGTCACCGGCTCGACGTCCTCCGCCGGCGGTCCGGCATCCGCGGGTGCGTCCTCTCGGCGACGCCGGCTGCGGCGGTCGTCGTCGGGGGCGGGCCCGTCCGGCTCTTCCACGGTGTTCGCGGCATCCGCCGCCTCGCGCGCCGCGCGCTTGCGCGCACGGCTGCTCTTGGCGCCGGCGATGATGAATGCGGCCGCGACGAAGAGCAGGAAGACGCCGAGGAAGGCCACCACGATCGGGATCGCGGGGTTGGAGCCCTCATCGGCCACGGCATCCGACCGATCGAGGGTTTCGAA
>JAUHVN010000351.1 GCA_030425055.1 Actinomycetes bacterium
CGTGGGCTTGTTCGGCTCGGCCGGCCAGATCAACTACAGCTCGTCGAAGAGCGGTCTGGTCGGATTCGCCCGTTCGCTCACGCGCGAACTCGGCGGTCGCGGGATCACCGCGAACGTGGTCGCGCCCGGCTTCATCGAGACCGACATGACCGCGGCCCTCGCCGAGGACACGCAGGCCGACTACAAGAAGAGCATCCCCGCCGGCCGGTTCGCGACGCCGGACGAGGTCGCCGGCGTCGTCACCTGGATCGCCTCGGACGACGCGGCCTACATCTCGGGCGCCGTGATCCCCGTCGACGGCGGCCTGGGCATGGGCCACTGACGCAGGATCACCCCACAGCCTCAGGGCAGCAGGGCGATCGCCTCGCGCAGATCGACCGGGCCGATGACGATGTCGGCCGCCGCCCGCACCGCCGGTTTGGCGTTGAACGCCACGCCGAGGCCGGCGGCCGCCATCATTCGAAGGTCGTTCGCGCCGTCGCCGATCGCGATCGTGCGGGCGAGGGGCACGCCGCGGTCGGCGGCCCATTGGCGTAGCGCGTGGGCCTTCGCCGCGGCATCCACGATCGGCCCGTCGACCTCGCCGGTCAGCACGCCGTCGGCGACCGCGAGGCGGTTGGCGCGCCACACGTCGACTCCGAGGTCGGGCGCGACGTCGTCGAGGATCTCGTGGAACCCGCCTGAGACCACCGCCACCGCCCCGCCGCGGGAGTGGGCCGTCGCGATCAGCTCCTCGACGCCGGGAGTCGGCTCGACGCGTGCGCGCACGTGCGGGAACGCCGAGACCGCTGCTCCGGTGAGCATGCGGACGCGGCTGCGCAGACTCGACGCGAAATCGACGTCGCCGCGCATCGCGGCTTCGGTCGCGGCCGTCACCTCGGCGGTGCGGCCGACCTCATCGGCGATCAGCTCGATGACCTCGTTGCGGATGAGGGTGGAGTCGGCGTCGAGGACGACGAGGAACCGGGCGTCGGGCACCCGACCACGCTAGCGCGGCTGCGAGGCCCCGCCCGTCGCCGCGACACGGTTCGTCACGGCCGGCTCAGGGTTCGACGACGAGGCCCTTCGCGACGACGGTGATGCCGGTGTCGGTGACGGTGAACCCGCGCTCGAGGTCGCGCTCGCGATCGACCCCCACGGTCGCGCCGTCGGCGACCACGACGTTCTTGTCGAGGATCGCGCGGTGCACGCGGGCACCCTGCCCGACGCGGACGTAGTCGAACAGCACGGCATCCGTGATGGTGGATCCGCCGCCGGCGAGGGTCCAGGGGCCCACGACCGACCGTTCGAGGTGCGTGCCCGACAGCACCGAGCCGAGCGAGACGACCGAGTCGATCGCGGTGCCGATGCGGCCCACCGAGTCGCGGACGAACTTCGCGGGCGGCGAGTTGACCGTCTGCGAGTGGATCGGCCAGTCGGTGTTGTACAGGTTGAAGATCGGCAGCGTGGAGATCAGGTCCATGTGCGCGTCGAAGAACGACTCGATCGTCCCCACGTCGCGCCAGTAGTAGCGATCACGCGCGGTCGAACCGGGCACGTCATTGCGGTTCATGTCGTACACGCCCGCCTCGCCGCGCTCGACGAAGTACGGCACGATGTCGCCGCCCATGTCGTGATTCGAGGTCGGCAGCTCGCCGTCGTACTCGACGGCCTCGATGAGGGCGTCGGTGTCGAAGATGTAGTTGCCCATCGACGCGAGCACTTCGCCGGGAGAGTCGGCGAGGCCCACGGCGTCCTGCGGCTTCTCGAGGAACTCGCGGATGCGGGTCGGGTCGTCGGCTTCGACGTCGATCACGCCGAACTGATTGGCGAGGCTGATCGGCTGACGGATGCCGGCCACGGTCGCGCGCGCGCCCGACTCGATGTGCGCCGCGAGCATCTGACGGAAATCCATGCGGTAGACGTGGTCGGCGCCGATCACGATGACGATGTCGGGCTTCTCGTCGTTGATCAGGTTCATGCTCTGCAGGATCGCGTCGGCGGATCCCGAGAACCACCGCTTGCCGAGCCGCTGCTGCGCCGGAACCGACGTCACGTACGAGTCGAGCAGCGCCGACATGCGCCACGTCTGCGACACGTGGCGGTCGAGGCTGTGCGACTTGTACTGGGTCAGCACGACGATCTGGCGCAGCCCCGAGTTGATCAGGTTCGAGATCGCGAAGTCGATCAGGCGATATTGCCCGCCGAACGGCACGGCCGGTTTGGCACGGTCAGCGGTGAGGGGCATGAGGCGCTTGCCCTCGCCTCCGGCGAGGACGATTCCGAAGACCTTCGGCTGTGCTGGCATGCCCCCCACACTATGACGCTCTCCGCCGGTGTACTAGCGTTCGACACATGCGCGTCGACATCGTCACGAAGGAGTACCCGCCCGAGATCTACGGTGGCGCGGGGGTTCACGCGACCGAGCTGGTCAAGGCGCTGCGCGCGTCGATCGACGTGCAGGTCCGCGCCTTCGGAGCGCCACGCGACGAGGCCGGCACGACGTCCTACGGCGTTCCCGCCGAGCTGTCGACCGCCAACGCGGCACTGCAGACGCTGGGCACGGATCTCGAGATCGTGACCGACGTCGCGGGCGCCGACGTCGTGCACAGCCACACCTGGTACGCGAACTTCGCCGGTCACCTCGCGTCGCTGCTGCACGGCATCCCGCACGTGGTGACGGCGCACAGCCTCGAGCCGCTGCGCCCGTGGAAGGCCGAGCAGCTCGGCGGCGGCTACGCCGTGTCGAGCTACATCGAGAAGACCGCCTACGAGGGAGCGGCGGCGATCGTCGCGGTGAGCGAGGGGATGCGCGCCGACATCCTGCGCAGCTATCCCGCGCTCGACCCCGACAAGGTGCGGGTCATCTACAACGGCATCGACGTCGAGGCGTGGCATCCGGTCGACGATCCCGAGCTGCTCGCCGGCTTCGGCATCGATCCGACGCGCCCGTCGGTGGTCTTCGTCGGTCGGATCACCCGTCAGAAGGGCCTGCCCTACCTGCTGCGGGCGGCAGAGAGGCTGCCCGAGGACGTGCAGCTCGTCCTGTGTGCGGGCGCGCCCGACACGCCGCAGATCATGGCCGAGGTCGAGGGAC